>DASWOO010000086.1:0-4566 GCA_036404335.1 Kofleriaceae bacterium | reverse complement strand
AGGCGGGGAACTGGTTTTGGCAGTATGCCTACCCCATGGCCAACCTGGATGACGCGATCGCGGCCGTGCGCCGGCGCGGGGGCGAGATGATCGCGATGACCCGGCGGTGGGTCGAGGTCAACAGCTACTCGTAGCACGCGGCGGGGGTGAACGCGGTGGGCGAGCTGCTGCGCGAGGCGTTCGCGTTGCCGGCGCTGGCGTGCAGCGTGGTGCCCGGGGGCAGCGCGGCCGGGGTCGCGCTCGGCGACCATCTGATCTGGCGGACGCCGGCCGCCGCGGCGCGGGCGCCGATCGTGCTGATCGGCCACCACGACACCGTGTTCCCGCCGGGGCACTTCGAGGGCTGGCGGGAGGAAGCGGGCCGGGCGATCGGGCCGGGCGTGCTCGACATGAAGGGCGGGCTGGCGGTGATCCGCGGCGCGCTGGCCGCGCTCGACGAGGTCGGCGCGCTGGCCGACCTGCCGCTGGTGGTGGTGAGCGTGGGTGACGAGGAGATCGGCTCGCCGACGTCGGCGCCGCACCTGCAGGCGGTCGCGCGCGGCGCGGCGTGCGCGCTGGTGTTCGAGTCGGGCCGGGCCAACGATCTGATCATCACGCGGCGCAAGGGCGTCGGCGCGATGACCGTGATCGCGCACGGCGTGGCCGCGCACGCCGGCAATCACCACCAGGACGGCGCCAACGCGATCTGGGCGCTGGCCAAGTTCGTCGACGCGGCGCAGGCGCTGACCGACTACGCGCGCGGCGTGACGGTCAACGTCGGCCAGGTGCTCGGCGGCACGTCGAAGAACACCGTGCCCGAGCGCGCCGAGTGCCGGCTCGATCTGCGCTACGAGACCACGGCCGACGCCGAGGCCGTCGTCGCCGCGCTGCGGATCGCCGCCGATGCCGCCGCCCATGCCGTGCCGGGCGTGACGATGGAGGTCTCGGGCGGCGCCAACCGCCTGCCGCTGGAGCGGACCGACGCCTCGGCCCGGCTGCGCGACGAGTACGCCGCGTGCGCGCGGGCGGTGGGCCTGGGCGATGGCGAGGCCGGGCTGCTCGGCGGCGGGTCCGACGCCAACACGGTCGCGCCGCTCGGCGTGCCGGCGATCGACGGGCTCGGCCCGCGCGGCGCCGGGTTCCACACCACGGGTGAGTACGCCGAGCTCGCGAGCTTCGTGCCCAAGGCCGAGGCGCTGCTGCGGTTCCTGTGGCACCGCCGTGCGTGATTTTCCGACGGAGCGATCGCCCGGGCCGGGACTCGACACGGGAGCGCTGTACAGCCCGCGGCGAGGGTCGATTCGCCAGACGTGCCGTCTTCAGTCGTGCAGTCCTCCGTGGTTTTCGCGTGATCCAGGCGATGGAGGAGCCGCGCACCCGGATCCTGGTCGTCGATGACGATCCCCAGGTCGCGCAGGCGCTGAGCCACAAGCTGACCTACGTCGGCTACGCGGTCGAGGTCGCCACCACCCCGCGGCCGGTGGTCGAAAAGCTCGGCGCGCAGCGCGGCGACTGGGACGTGGTGCTGCTCGACGTCGGCCTGCCCGACATCAACGGCCTCGACGTGCTCAAGCAGTTTCGCGACAGCGGCTCGCTGGCCTCGGTGATCATGCTGACCGGCGACGGCAGCGCGTCGACCGCGACCGCGTGCCTGCGCGCCGGCGCGTTCCACTACCTGATCAAGCCGTGCCTGCCGATCGAGCTGGCCTCGACCGTCGAGTCGGCCGCGCGCCACGCGGTGCTGCGCCGCCGGCTGGCGCGCGACAGCCAGATCGTGTCCGGCTCGCGCCTGGTCGGAGATTCCCCGGCGATCCGCCGGCTGCAGGCCTCGATCGACCGGCTCGCGCTGCAGGACGTCTCGGTGCTGATCCAGGGCGAGAGCGGCACCGGCAAGGAGCTGGTCGCCCGCTCGTTGCACGCCGGCGGCGCGCGGCCGGGCGTCACCGACCACCGGCCGTTCCTCGCGATCAACTGCAGCGCGATCCCCGAGACCCTGATCGACTCCGAGCTGTTCGGCCACGCGCGCGGCTCGTTCACCGGCGCGACCGCCGACCGCGACGGCATGTTCGTCGAGGCGGACGGCGGCACGCTGTTCCTCGACGAGATCGGCGACATGCCGCTCCACGTCCAGCCGCGCCTGCTCCGCGTGCTGCAGGAGGGCGAGGTCCGGCCGGTCGGCGGCGCGTCCGTGCGCAAGGTCGACGTCCGGGTCGTCGCCGCGACCCACGTGAACCTCGCAGATGCCGTCGCCGCCGGAAAGTTCCGCGAGGACCTCTACTACCGGCTGCACGTCGTCGCGCTGCGCGTCCCGCCGCTGCGCGAGCGGCCGAGCGACATCCCGCTGCTCGCCGCGCACTTCCTCCACAAGCACGGCGGCAACGCCGCGCCGAGCATGACGCCCGAGGCGCTCGACGTGCTGGTCTCGGATGCGTGGCCGGGCAATGTCCGCGAGCTCGAGAACGCGATCCTCCACGCGATCGCGTTCCACCACGGCGGCGAGATCGGCATCGAAGATCTCCCGACCCACATCGGCGCACGCTCGGGTCCGGTGGCGGTGCCCAGCACGGCCGTGTCGGTGCCCTCGGCGGTGTCGTCGGCGGCGATGCTCGTCGCGATCGACGCCGAGCTCGAGCAGCACCTGCCGCTGACCGAGGCCAAGCGGCGGATGACCGAGGCGTTCGAGCGCACGTATCTGATCCGGCTGATGGAGCGCGCCCAGGGCTCGATGTCCGAGGCCGCGCGGCTCGCCGGGATCGACCGGACCAACCTGCGCCGCCTGCTCAAGCGCTACGAGCTCAAGACCGACGCGTTCCGGCGCGGCCGGACCCCGAGCTGATTGGGTATCTACCCACCCCAGATGGGGCAGGCCCGACCCAGGAAGATGCCTCGATCAGTGTCCAAGTATTGCTACTCGTTACGTCACCAAATTGTAGGGTAACCCACGGCTACCCGAGACTGCCATGGCACGCGGCACGCAACGTCTCGGATTCGTGAACCAACTCGACCTGCCCGCGTGGCGTACGCAATTCGCACCCGAGATTGTCGGTGACGCGCCGCAGATCATCGACGCGTTGGAGACCATCCGCCACGTCGCCGCGACCGACTGCAGCATCCTGATCACCGGCGAGACCGGCACGGGCAAGGAGCTGTTCGCGCGCGCCGCCCACCGCGCCTCGCCGCGCCGCCACCGCGCGCTGATCCCGGTGAACTGCGCCGCGATCCCCGAGAACCTGCTCGAGACCGAGCTGTTCGGCCACGTCAAGGGCGCGTTCACCGGCGCGACCAACGCGCGCACCGGCCGGTTCATGTCGGCGCACGAGGGCACGATCTTCCTCGACGAGATCGGCGACCTGCCGCTCGCCGCCCAGGCCAAGCTGCTGCGCGTGCTCGAGGAGCGCGTGGTCTCGCCGGTCGGCTCCGACAGCGACGTGCCGGTCGATGTCCGGATCATCGCCGCGACCCACCGCGACCTGAGCGCGATGGTCGACGCCGGGACGTTCCGCGCCGATCTGTACTTCCGGCTCGCCGTGGTGCCGCTCCACCTGCCGACCCTGCGCGAGCGCCCCGAGGACATCCTGGCGATCGCCAACCTGTGCATCGCCCGCGCGCGCGAGCGGACCGGGCGCGCCGTCGAGGGCCTCGACGCCTCGGCGCGCGCCGCGCTGACCACGTACCACTGGCCGGGCAACGTCCGCGAGCTGTCGCACCTGATCGAGCGCTCCGTGCTGATGGCGCGCCGTCCCATGCTGGGCGCGGCCGACATCCCGTTGCCGCAGGCCAAGGCCGTGCCGCAGCGCTTCGCGCGCGCCGCCGACGAGTCGGGCCCGGTCGCGCTGCCGCGGCTGCCCGCCGAGCTCGGCGACACCTCGCTGGACCTGCGGTCGGCCCTCGAGCAGCTCGAGCGCAAGCTGATCGACAAGGCGCTGCAGAAGGCCGGCGGCAACCGGACCGAGGCCGCGGCCCTGCTCGGGCTCAACCGCACGACGCTGGTCGAGAAGCTGCGCAAGTACGCCGCGTAGCCCACGCTTTTGCGCTTCGTGATCTCCCCAGGGGCTGCCTGCAAAGCGGCCTCTGGGTTCGTCATGTCCCCGCGCTCCCCGGCAGGCGGACGACGAACCGCGAGCCATCGGCCGCCGGAACGTACTCGATCGTGCCGCCGTGGGCCTCGCAGGCGAGCCGGCAGAAGTACAGGCCGAAGCCGCGCTTGCCGCCGGCGCCCTTGGCGTACTTGGCGAACAGCTTCTCGCGCTGGAGCTCGCTGATCACCGGCCCGGTGTTGAACACCGTCAGCTCGCACGCGGTCGGGTCCGTGGGGTTCCACGCCCGCGCCGAGATCCGGATGGCGCCGGCGTCGCCGCAGTAGCGCACCGCGTTGCCGATCAGGTTGTGAAGCACGCGCTCGATCAGCGCGACGTCGAAGTGGCCGAGCAGGTCCGGCGGGCAGACGATCTCGTAGCGCGCGGCCCGGCCGGAGATCGTATGGACGTCGAGCACCTCGCGGATCAGGAGGCCGACGCTGGTGTCCAGGGTCTGCGGCCGAACCGCGGCGTCCTCGAACCGCGCGATGTCGACGAAGTTGGCGACCAG
>DASWOO010000085.1:0-5762 GCA_036404335.1 Kofleriaceae bacterium | reverse complement strand
GCTGATCCGCACCGGCGCCAAGGGCTCGGGGCAGTTCGCGCCGATCAGCTGGGACGACGCGCTCGATCGGATCTGCGCGCGGCTCACCGAGATCCGGCAGCGCGCGGGCGGCGAGGCGATCCTGCCGTACCACTACGGCGGCTCGAACGGCTGGCTGACCGACGGCGGGCTCGCGCCGCGCCTGTTCCGCCGGCTGGGCGCGAGCAACCTCGACAAGACGTTCTGCGCCGCGGCGACCACGGCGGCGTCGCGCGGGCTGTACGGCGTGATGCCGGGGGTCGCGCTCGAGGACTACGCGCTCGCGAAGCTGATCGTGCTGTGGGGCGTGAACCCGTCGGCGACCAGCATCCACCTGGTGCCGGTGATCGAGCGCGCCCGCGCGGCCGGGGCCAAGCTGGTCGTGATCGACCCGCGCCGGACGCCGCTCGCCCGGCGGGCGGACCTGCACCTGGCGATCCGGCCGGGCGGTGATCTGCCGGTCGCGCTGGCGATGATCCACGCGCTGTTCGAGCGCGGCCACGCCGACCTGCCGTTCCTCGCGGCCCACGCGGCCGAGGTCGACGAGCTGCGGGCGCGAGCGGCGCGGTGGTCGCTCGCCGAGGCGGCGCCGGTCGCCGAGGTCGACGCCGGGCAGCTCGATCAGCTGGTCGAGCTGTACGCGGCGGTGGCGCCGGCGGTGATCCGGGTCGGCTGGGGCCTCGAGCGCAACCGCAACGGCGGCAGCGCGGCGGCGGCGATCATGGCGCTGCCGGCGGTGGCGGGGAAGTTCGGGGTGCGCGCCGGCGGCTACACCATGTCCAACGGCGACGCGCGCTGGGGCATGACCGCCGAGACCGGCATCGCCGAGCCCGAGCCGGCCGCGCGGCGGATCAACATGAGCGAGCTGGCGCACGCGCTGCGCACGGTCCGCGCGCCGGCGATCGAGTGCCTGTTCGTCTACAACTGCAACCCGGTGGCGACCGCGCCCGAGCAGCGCGGCGTGATCGAGCAGCTGTCGCGCGGGGATCTGTTCGTCGTCGTCCACGACCAGGTGATGACCGACACCGCGCGGCTGGCCGACCTCGTCCTGCCGGCGACGACGTTCCTCGAGCACCGCGAGCTGCGGCGCGGCTACGGCACGATGCGGCTGTTCGACAGCCCGGCGGTCGCGACCCCGGTCGGCCAGGCGTGGAGCAACACCCAGCTGTTCGGCGCGCTGCTCGACCGGCTCGGCCTGACCCGGCCCGGCGAGCCGATGACCGACGACGCGCTGGTCGACGCGATCTTCGCCGCCAGCCACGACGGGCCCGCGCTGCGCCGCCAGCTCGCCGAGCACCAGGTCGCGACCCCGCCGCGCGGCGCCAACCCGATCGCGTTCGCCGAGGTCTGGCCCGGCACGCCAGATCGCAAGGTCCACCTGGTGCCCGAGGCGCTCGACCGCGAGGCCCCGCTCGGGCTGTACACGTACCAGCCGGATCCGGGGACGGCGGCGTACCCGCTGGCGCTGATCTCGCCGGCGCTGGCGACGCAGATCAGCTCGATGTTCGGCCAGCTGCGCACGGCGCCGGCCCAGCTCGAGCTGGCCCCGGCCGACGCCGCGGCGCGCGACATCGCCAACGGCGACCGGGTCCGGGCGTGGAACGCGTCCGGCGAGGTCGAGTGCATTGCCCGGCTCGCCCCCGAGGTCAAGCCCGGCGTGTGCGTGCTGGCCAAGGGTTACTGGCGCAAGCACACCGCGAACGGCTACACCGCGAACGCGCTGATCCCGCCGGGCCTGGCCGACCTCGGCGGGCAGGCGGCGTACAACGACGCGCGGGTCCAGGTCGCCAAGCTCAGCTGACGGCGATCACGATCGCGAGCGCGGCGGCGATCAGGATCAGCACCGCGAGGATCAGCCAGCCGCGCCCGGACCGCGGCTGCGCGGGCGGCACGGCCGTCGCCGCGGGCACCGGGCCGACGCCGAGCGTGGTCGCCGGCATCCGGCTCGACGAGCGGCTGAGCCCGGGCTGCGACAGCGGCGGGCGCGACGGCGTCCGGTTGCGCATCAGGCTCTCGGCCGCCGCCAAGTCCATGTCGGACCTGCTTCGCAGGTCTCGGTCCGCTGCGCGTCCCGCGGGTCGCTGCGCGCCCGGGGACAGGCTCTTGGCGGCCGCCAAGTCCATGTCTGACCTGCTTCGCAGGTCTCGGTCCGCTGTGCGTCCCGCCGGTCGCTGCGCGCCCGGGGACAGGCTTGGCGGAATCGGAACGGGCGCGAGGCCGCTGCCGCCCTTGAGCGTCGCCGCCAGCCCGGTCCCGGCGTTGTGGACCGGCGGGACCGAGCGCTTGCGGGCGTCGACGGTGACCGGCACGAGCGGGTCGCGGTCGTCGGAGTAGTACGGGTCGCCCGGCAGGCGGGCCTCGGCGCCGACCCGCGACGCGGTCAGCCCCGAGATCGCGTGGCCCGACCCGAGCGACAGCTGCTGCGCCGACGGCTGGCTGAACGACGCGACCTCGAGCCCGGCGACCGAGCGGGTCGGCAGCTGGGTCGTGCGCAGCCGCTTGATCACCGTGCGCACCGCGGCGAGCGACGGCCGCGCCTCGGGCGTCTTGGCCAGCATCGCCGCGACCAGCTGCGACATCTCGTCGGGCAGCCCGGGCACGACGTCGGCCAGCGCGCGGGGCGGCTCCTCGGCGTGCTGCATCAGCGTCGCGAGCGAGTCGGCGAGCGGCTCGAACGGCCGGCTGCCGGCGAGGATCTCGAACATCAGGATGCCGAGCGCGTAGATGTCGGTCCGGTAGTCGACGCCGGTGCCGCGCGCCTGCTCCGGCGACATGTACTCGGGCGTCCCGAGCATCACGCCGGCCTTGGTCGTGATCACCGGCGCGCCGTACTCCGGCATCAGCTTGGCGAGCCCGAAGTCGAGCAGCTTGACCTCGGGCCACCGGCCCTCGTGGTGGACGAGGAACACGTTGTCGGGCTTGAGGTCGCGGTGGATGAAGCCGTGCTCGTGCGCCGCGGTCAGCGCCTGGGTGATCTCCTCGATCACCGACGCCGCCTCGCTGGGGTGCAGCACGCCGCGCTTGAGCCGGCGGCGCAGCGACTCGCCGTTCAGCAGGTCCATCACGTGGTAGGCGCGGCCGTCGGGCAGCGCACCGTACGCGAAGATGTCGACGATGTTGGGGTGGCCGATCTGGTTGACCGCGCGCGCCTCCTGGATGAAGCGCTCGACCGCGACCGGCGAGCGCGACACGTCGGGCCGGAGGATCTTGATCGCCGCGCGCTTGCCGATCACCGGGTGGGTCGCCGCGTAGACCACGCCCATGCCGCCGTGGCCGAGCTCGCCCTCGATGATGTACCCACCTACCTCGGTACCACGACCGATGCGCATGCCGATCGGATCGTCGTCGCCGGCCATCGGGCCCTGCGCATCGACGACCTCCGTCAGCCGCTCGTCCTCGTGGTCTTCCACCACGCCGGCATCCTACAGCGTATTGAGGAACTCGATCAGCGCGTCGCGGTCTTGCTGCGCGGCATTGCGGAATGCGAGCTGGGCGGGCATCGCCTCGCCGCCGTGCCACAGGATCGCCTCGGCCAGGGTCCGGGCCCGGCCGTCGTGCAAGAACGTCACGCCCTCATCGATGACCTGGGTCAGGCCGATGCCCCACAGCGGCGGGGTCCGCCACTCGACACCGTCGGCGAGGAAGTCGCGCCGGCCGTCGGTGAGCAGGTCGCCGACATCGTGCAGCAGCAGGTCGGTATACGGGTGGATCGTCTGGTGAGCGAGCTGCGGCAGGTCGGGCGAGTCGCCGGTGGTGAGCGTCGGCACGTGACACGAGGCACAGCCAAAATCGTGGAACAGCTGCTTGCCGTGCTGGGCTGCCGCGTTCAGCGGCGCCTCGGCGGGCACGGCGATCGTCCGCATCCGGAACATGACCTGCTCGAACTGGTCGTCGTTGACGTCGTAGCTGCCGTCGCCCTCGGGGAACAGCGGGTTGGACAGGCCCATGTCGTTGGCGAACGCGCCGGCGCCCTGCTGGCGGACCGAGGGCTCGCTCGCCTTGTGGCCGAACCGGCCGAGCATCATCGACTTGCTGGCGACGTCCCAGACCTGGTTGGCGCGGCCGGAGATGCCGTCGCCGTTGGCGTCGGTCGGATCGGCGAGCGCGAGGATCTGCTCGGCGGGCACGGCCTCGAGCAGGCCCAGGCCGATCAGCGGCGGCGCCTGGCGATACGACATGCGGACGTCGGTCGACAGCGTCTTGCCGTCGGGGGTGTGCGGCACGATCACCGGCACGCGCATCATCACGGTCGTGCCGTCGCCGTAGTGCTCGGCGTGCTCCATCCAGCTCTGGGTGATCGTGACCTCGGGCAGCCCGACGTTCGCGTGGTCCTGGAGCTGGAGGCCGAAGTTGGGCACCGGCACGTCGCCGCCCGGGACATCGGCGGTGCCGTCGACCAGGCTGACCCGGACCAGCGCCTCCGACTGCACGGCGTCGACGCCGATCAGCGACCGGCCGCGGCCGCCGAGGATGTGGCAGCCCAGGCACGAGTCGTTGTTGAACAAGGGGCCGAGCTGCGGCGCGATCCAGTGGAACGCGAACGGGCCGTTGCCGAGCTGGAACTGGGTCGCCTGGTCGGCGGTCAGGTTGGCGGCGGCGTGGGTGAACGCGGTGTACATCCGGTCGTCGACGGTGGTCGCCCCGCCGAGCTGGAGCTCGGGATCGGCGGTCATCGCGGCGTCGGGCATGTCATCGGCGTGATCGCCGCCGCCACCGCCACACGCCGCGACCAGACCCAGGGCGATGGTTACGCGCTTCACCGACGAGGAGGCTACCCTCGGGAGGCGGCCGAGGCCAGCGGCGATCGCGAGGCGGCTCGTCGGATGTGCGCTACGCCGCGCGCGCGAGGCCGATCGCCGCAGCGTACGAAGCTCACCGAGCCCGCTCGTTGGCGAGGAGCTGGTCGTAGGTCTCGCGGTCGCGGATCACGGTGTAGCGGTCGCCGTCGACGAGGACCTCGGGCGCGCGCGGCCGGGTGTTGTAGTTCGAGGCCATCGCCGCGCCGTACGCCCCGGCGGCGCCGATCCACAGGAGCTCGCCCTGATCGAGCTCGGGCAGCTGGCGATCGCGGGCGAAGAAGTCGCCGGTCTCGCACACCGGCCCGACGACGTCGGTGACGATCGCCGGGCGGTCCGGGCGGGCGACCGGCTGCATCGGATGGAACGAGCCGTACAGCGCCGGGCGCATCAGGTCGTTCATCGCGGCGTCGACGATCGTGAAGTGCTTGGCCTCGTTGCGCTTGCGGTAGAGCACGCGGGTCACCAGCGCGCCGGCCCGGCCGACGAGGACCCGGCCAGGCTCGGTGTACACGGTCAGGCCGAGCGCGGTGAGCGGCGCGAGCGCGGCGCGGATCGCCTGGCCGTACTCGGCGGGCGAGGGCGGGGCGCCGTCGCCCTGGCCGTAGTCGATGCCCAGGCCGCCGCCGACGTCGACGTGATCGATCGCGATGCCGTCGGCGCGGAGCTCGCCGACCAGCGCGACCAGCCGGGCGATCGCGTCGGTGAACGGCGCGGTCTTGGTCAGCTGCGAGCCGATGTGGAAGTCGACGCCGACGACGTCGATGCCGTCGAGCTTGGCGGCGCGGCCGAGCAGGGCGCGGGCCTCGGCCATGCCGACGCCAAACTTGTTCTGCTTGAGCCCGGTCGAGATGTACGGGTGGGTCTCGGGATCGACGTCGGGGTTGACCCGCAGGGCGACGCGCGCGCGCTGGCTGGCGGCCTGCGCGATCCGGGCGATCGCGTCGA
>DASWOO010000084.1:0-2470 GCA_036404335.1 Kofleriaceae bacterium | reverse complement strand
GCTCACGAGGCCCCCGCCGCGCTCGTGGTCGGCGATCGAGTCACCCCGGGGCGAGACATCGCTTCCAGGATACTCGTTTCGGTGCCACCGCCAGCGGCCGGCGCCGGCAGAATCTGCGCGCGGCGAGCGGCTGCGGGAAGCTAGCAGTCTCGGGAGTTTGCGCAGGCTGCCTACCCGGCCAGGGCGCGCGTGCCCGCGGCCTCGGCCGAAAACTGGCGGGCGAGGTCTGGCGATGATTAGGGTTTGCCCATGATCCAGAGCGTCCAGGAGCGCGCGACGCATGACGCGAGTTGGTTCGCGATCCGCCACCCCGCCGTGTTGCGGCTGCTCGAGCGCGAGCTGGCCACCGTCGACGGCGACGCGCTCGCCGCCGGCCTCGAGCTGGCGTGCCGGGTGCTCGGCGGGCGCTCGGCGGGCGACCTGCGGCTCGACCACAACACGCTGAACACCGGGATGGTCGCGGTGCGCAGCGGCCGGTGCGACCGCGCGATGGTGCGGTCGATCCGCGATCAGATCGACGAGCTGCGCGTGGTGCTGACCGCGCGCGAGCACGACGCGGTCGCGACGGTGATCGCCGCGATCATCTGGTCGGTGCTCGACGCCAGCTCGCGCGAGCTCGACGACTCGCTGGTCTCCTAGCCCGGCATCGGTGTCGGCGGCGGCGGCGGGTACGCGCGCTGGCAGCTGGCGATCGCCCCGGCCAGGTCCGCGGGCAGCGGCGACTCGACGGCGAGCAGGCTGCCGTCGGGGTGCGCCACCGCGAGCCGCGTGCAATGCAGCGCGAGCCGGTGCAGCGCGTGCTCGGTGCGGAACCGCCGGTTGTGCTCGCCCTTGCCGTAGCGCACGTCGCCGATCAGCGGGCAGCTGATGTGCTTGAGGTGCCGGCGGATCTGGTGCAGCCGGCCGGTGTGCAGCCGGGCCTCGACCAGCGCGTAGCGGCCGAACGTGTCGCGCCGCCAGATCTCGGTCCGGGCCTCGACCCGCTCCTCCCCCGGCGCGCGCGGGATCGGATGGTCGACCATCAGGTGGTCCGGAGGATGGCCGCGGGTGATCGCCAGGTAGCGCTTGTCGGCCTCGGGCCAGGCCAGCGAGAACGCGCGCGCCGCCTCGGGCTCGAGCGCGAACAGCACCAGCCCCGACGCGCCCCGATCGAGCCGGTGCACCGGGTACACCCAGCAGCCGACCTCGTCGCGCACGCGCTGCAGCAGCGCGTCGTCGTCGCCATCCCAGCCGCGATGGGTCGCGATGCCCGACGGCTTCTCGACCACGACACACCGCGCGTCGCGGTGGACGATCAGGTCGGCCATCGCGGCGCTAGCGGCCGAGGTGCTGGTGGAAGAAGTCGACCTGGACTTGCTCGCGCGCGAGGTTGAGCTTGGGGTCGGGCACCATGTGCGTGGCGGACAGCGTGATGACCTCGGCGCGCTTGCCGGCGACATAGAGCGCCTCGACCAGCGCCAGGGTGTGGGCGAAGTGGACGTTGTCGTCGGTGATGCCGTGGATGATCAGCAGCGGCACCGACAGCTTGGCGGCGTGGGTCAGCGCGCTCGTCGAGCGGTAGCCGGCGGGGTTCTCGGCCGGCGTCTTCATGTAGCGCTCGGTATAGGCGGTGTCGTAGAGCGACCAGTCGGTAACCGGCGCGCCGGCGACGGCGGCCTTGAAGATGTCGGGGCGGAGCAGGGCGGCCATCGCCGAGAAGTAGCCGCCGAACGACCAGCCGAACACGCCGACGCGCGCCAGGTCGAGCTCGGCGTGGCGGGCGCCGACGGCCTCGAGCGCCGCGATCTGATCCTCGAGCGGGACGGTGATCAGATCCTTGAGGATCGCGCGCTCCCAGGCGCGGCCGCGGTTGGGCGTGCCGCGGCCGTCGGCGCGGACCACGATGAAGCCGGCGTCGGCGTACCACTGGTCCATGACGTAGGTGTCGCGCGCGTCCTCGACCGTGACGACGTGCGGGCCGGCGTAGACCTTGAGCAGCACGGGGTAGCGGTGGCTCGGGTCGAACGCGCGCGGCCGGGTGATCGCGACGTGGTGGGTGCGGCCCGACAGCGCGACGGTCTCGAGCACGGTGGTCGGCACCAGGCGGGGCCGCTCGGCCGCGCTCGGCAGCTCGCGGGCGGCGCCGCGGCCGTTCGCCGGGGTCGCCGTGACCCGGCGGCCGCCGCCGGCGAGCAGGCTGTCGATCACGACGCTGCCGTACCTGGCGCGCGCGACGCTGGCGACGCCGTCGCCGCCCGACAGCCGCTCGGGGTGGCCGCCGTCGAGCGGCACGCGCCACACGTCGCGGCGGATCGGATCGGCCGAGGCCTCGACGATCGCGCCGCGGTCGTCGGCGCCGACCAGCCGGCGCAGGCCGAGCTCGGGCCGGGTCAGCGTGCGCACCAGCCCGCCGTCGGGCCCGCGCAGCTCGAGCAGCCACTGGCCGCTGGCCTCGGTCATCCACAGAAAGCCCGCGCCGTCGTCGAGCCAG
>DASWOO010000083.1:0-2071 GCA_036404335.1 Kofleriaceae bacterium | reverse complement strand
GCTGGACCTGCGACTGGTCCGTGCCGAAGTACGACAGCGCGAGGAAGAACCCGCCGGTCAGCCCCGACCAGAAGTTGTAGCGATCGTCGAGGTCGACGTTCCAGCGCACCGGGTTGACCCGGCCGAGCACGCCGGCGACCTTGACCGCGCCGGTCAGCGACACGCCGTCCGGCAGGCGCAGCACGACGACGATCGCCGCGACCGCGAGCCCGACCAGCATCACCACCATCTGCTGGGTCTGGGTGATGCTGACCGCCTTGGTCCCGCCGAGCACGGTGTAGGCGACGACCACGCCGCCCATCGCCCAGATCGTGGCCTGCAGCGGCCAGCCGAGGATCTGCGACAGGATGATCGACGGCGCATAGATCGTGATGCCGGTCGCCAGGCCCCGGCCGATCAGGAACAGCACGCCGCACAAGAGCCGGACGCGGGCGTCGAACCGATGCTCGAGGTACTCGTACGCGGTGCGGACCTTGAGCCGGTAATAGGTCGGCACGAACACCCAGCTGATCACGACCATCGCCAGCGGCAGGCCGAAGTAGAACTGGACGAAGCGCAGGCCGTCGTCGAAGCCCTGGCCGGGGGTCGAGATGAAGGTGATCGCGCTGGCCTGGGTGGCCATGATGCTCAGGCCGATCGTCGGCCAGCGCAGCGCGGCGTCGCCGCGGACGAAGCTGTCGACGTTGCGCACGCCGCGGGTCCGCCACGCGCCGTACAGGACGATCGCGGCGACCGTGCCGAGCATGACGACCCAGTCGAGCGTGGCCAGGCCGGTCATGACGCGGCCCAGCGGCCGAGCAGCCAGAACAGCACGATGTTGGCGGCGAGCGCGCCCAGCACGAGCCAGTACAGCCGGCTCCACCGCTGCCAGAACGGCGGCGGCTGGTTCAGCTCGTCGTCGCTCACCGACCGCCCGCGATCATATTGGCGAACAGCCGGTAGGCGCCGGGCACGCCGGCGGGCAGCTGGCGGAACATGACCAGGCCGGTGTAGATGTAGCGGCCCTTGCCGTACGTCGCGACGACGACCGAGCCATCGAGCGGCGCCTCGCCCGGGTCGTTGAACCGCAGCACCGGGTGGTACTTCGCGTCCCACTTGCTCGCGAAGTAGATGCCGCGCTCCTGGACCCAGCCGTCGAAGTCGGCGGCGGTGATCTGGTTGGGCGTGGTGAGCAGCGGATCCTTGGGGTTCAGCAACGTCGGCGCGGCGGTCTCGTCGGTGATCCGGTCGTGGCTGAGCTCGAGCGGATACGGGCCGATCGGGCCGTCGACGCCGAGCGTGTTGTACTGGACGATCAGCGTGCCGCCGCGCTCGACGTAGGCCATCAGCCGCGGGTGATTCGCGCGCACGGCGTCGCGGGTGTTGTAGGCGCGGATGCCGAGGATGACGGTGGTGTAGCGGCCGAGGTCGGCGGTGCGCAGCGCCTCGTCATCGAGCTCGTCGACGGTGAAGCCGACGTGGGTGAGATCGGCGGGGATCGAGTCGCCCGAGCCGCGGACGTAGGCGATCCGGCCGGCGGGCAGCTTGATCGACAGCGGCACGAGCTGGACCTGCGCCGGGCGGAGCACGACCTGCATCGGGATGTGGCCGTAGTCGATCGTGTCCTCGCGCAGCGACCACGCCGCGCCGCCGGTGCGCACGACCGGGATCGCGGTGCCCGCCGCGGCGCCGGGCGCCGGGCTGACCTCAAACCGCAGCGTGGTCTCGTCGCCGACCCGGGCGAGCGCGACGTCCTGCGCGGCCGGCCGGGCGGTCCAGCCCGCCGGCAGCTGGAGCTCGACCACGCCGGCGAGCTTCGCGACGCCCGCGCGGATCCGCAGGGCGAGCGTGCCCGGCCGGCCCGGCGCCATGACCGCGTCGCGCAGCGGCGTGACCGTCGCCGGCGGGACGATCACGAACGGCCGGGTGCGCTCGCCGCGGACCGGATCGTGCTAGGAACTGAGAATATGACAACTCGATCCCTAGAAAGCACGGGACTCGTCCCTACTCCACTCGAGTGCTTCCATTTCGGCCCAACTGGGCCAAGGCCTGTAATATTACCCTACTTTTTTTGCTGTTTTTGATTGCGAAA
>DASWOO010000082.1:0-10831 GCA_036404335.1 Kofleriaceae bacterium | reverse complement strand
CAGCCGCTCGACCATCGCGAACGTCTCGGCGTCGGAGACCTTCTCGGCGTAGTCGAGCACGTCGCGGTGCAGGTTGCTCGGCACCGAGCCCGAGCCGATGCCCTCGACCGCGAACGGCCCGTCGGGGCCGAGCGTGCCGGTGTTGACCCAGTCGGCGATCGAGCTGCCGACCGGATCGGCGAGCACGACCTGGGTGCGCGGGTCGTACTCCTTGAGCCGCCGGCCGCAGCCGGTGATCGTGCCGCCGGTGCCCGACGAGCAGACGAACGCGCCGATCGTGTGCTCGCCGGCCGCCTTCATCTGCTCGATGATCTCCTCGCCGGTGCCCTTGAACCGGGCGGTGCCGTAGTGCGCGGTGATGTTGGCCGGGTTGTGGAACTGGTTGGCCAGGACCCAGCCGTTCTCCTCGGCGAGCCGCGCCGCGACGTTGCGGAAGTTCATCGGGTTGGCCAGCGGCGCGTTGCGGGTGACGATCACCTCGGCGCCGAGCTGGCGCAGCTGGATCCGCTTGTCGACCGCCATCTTCTCGGGCAGCACGCAGATGCAGCGATAGCCGCGCGCCGAGGCGATCAGCGCCAGGCCGGCGCCGGTGTTGCCGGCCGTGCCTTCGATCAAGGTCGAGCCGGGCACGAGCTGGCCGCGGGCCTCGGCGTCGAGCACGATCGCGCGCGCGGTGCGATCCTTGACGCTACCGCCGGGGTTGAGGTGCTCGCACTTGATGAAGACCTTGACCGGGAGGCCGGCTGCCACCCGCTTGAGCTCGATCAGCGGGGTGTTGCCGATCGCGTCGATCACGTTCATGGCGAGACGATAGCACCATCAGAGTGCGGCGAACGCCGCGCGCGGCGACGCCGCCATCAGCCGATCACGCACGTCGGCGTCGATCGCCTGCGCGTCGGGCGCGGCGCCCGGCGGACCGCCGCGCAGCCCCGACTCGACGCAGGCGACCAGCGCGCCGTGGAGCTCGTCGAGCCGGGCGAACGTGGCGCGCGCGCGGGCGATCGGGTCGGCGATCGCGGCCTCGGCGGCCATCGCCGCGGCCAGCTGATCGGCGCACACCCGGATCGCGGCGTCGCGGCCGTCGGGCGCGAACGGGACGATCAGCGCGGCGAGCTGCCCCAGCCACGCGGCGCGCAGGACCGGCGGGACGATCGCCGGATCCGGCGGCTCGATCACGAAGAAGTCGGGCGGCTCGCACGGCGCGCGCAGCAGCGCGTGCATCGCCGGCGCGGCGCCGGGCCGGGCGGCGATCACGTCGGCATAGAGGAAGCGCCGCGCCTGGTAGTAGAGCCAGACCGCGAGCTTGAACCCGGCGTAGCACGCGCCGAACGCGATCACCTCGGGGCCGCGCGCGCGCAGCGCTTCGAGCGATGCACCGGCGCCGGCGTGGTCGCCGGGCGCGCCGGCGACCAGCACGTCGAGGAACCGGCCGATCATCCGGTCGGGCGCGGCGCAGACCTCGGCCTCGCCGACCAGCGTCCCGGTTGACTCGGCGAGCGCGCGCAGCGCGTCGGTGGTCAGCGCCGGGGGCATCCAGCGCTCGGTCAACATCTTCTGGATCAGGCGCTGCGCGAGGATGCCGGTGCCGAGCGTCGCCTTGGACAGCGCCGCGGCGTACGCGGGCAGGGGCTCGCCGCGCAGCACGAAGAACCAGGGCAGGGCCTAGCCGAGCTGGCTGACCCGCCACACATCCATGACGTCGGGCACGAACCGGCCGATCCCGTCGGCGTACGCATTCCGCAGGAAGCCGAGCGCGCCGACGATCTCGTCCCAGTGTGAAGAAGTCTGACGCAGCGCCGAGACGTTCATCGGCCGCGCGTCGTGGCGCGACCCCGGATACGGGCACGGCCTGAGGTCGATCTCGTCGGGCCGCAGGTACTCCGGAGGCGTCCGGCCCTCGCGCAGCGGCCGGCCCTCGTCATCGCGGTGGAACCGCTCCTCGACCATGCGCAGCACCCAGAGCGAACCGGGGGTGGGGATCACCGGCGATCCGTAACCCGGTGGACTCGTCTTCGGGAAGCGATACCCACGATCGACAGCCGATCGATCGGCCAACCACCTGATCTTGGGCGGTGATTCTCCTGGCACGTCGGCTGCTCTGTATCTCGTTGTCACCTCACCACGACACCCCGAGGAAATCCCATGCCCACGAAGAACCAGACCCCCGCCCCCGCCACCGATGCCTTCGAGTCGATCGACCCCGCGCAGCTCGCGCAGGTCGCCGGCGGTACGTCGAGCAATGATCAGCTGACCGCGATGCTGACCCAGATCACGAGCTCGATCAGCCAGATGTCGCAGAACAAGAGCTCGGGCATGGACCCGACCATGATGATGATGATGATGATGATGATGGGCGGGGGTGGCGGTGGCGGCGGCGGTGGCTATGTCGCCGCGGCTCCGGGCGCGGTCGGCGCCCCGCCGGTCGTCAACGTCGACACCAGCGTGCTCGGCCGCGGCGGCTGGCTCGGCGGCGGTGGTGGCGCGTGCGGCGGCGGCGGCTGCGGTAGCAAGAAGGGCTGGTAATCCTTCGGGTTCTCGCCGATCACCACGCGATCGCGCGCGCCGCATGCAGCATCTTGCCCAGGATGCCGCCGCCGGACGCGCCGGATCGCGTGGTCGTTGGCGTTGCGGCCGATCAGGCTGCGCGCGGAGTTGCGCCGGGTAGCCGGGTAGGGCATCTCGGGAAGCGTGTCGCGCCCGCAGCTCCTCGCCCTCGCGCTCGCGAGCGCCGTCATCGCCGCGCTCGCGGTGCTGTTCGTCGACGCGCCGCTCGCGCTGTGGGTCGCCGCGCACGAGCAGCGCGGCTTCTGGGACCCGGCGGTGGCCGTGCTCGAGGTCGTCGTCGGCGTCGAGCCGTTCGTGCTGACCGTGCCGCTCGTTCTCGCGCTCGGCGCGATCGTGACGACCGCGAGCCGCCGGTGGTACGCGCAGTCGCGGCGCTGGCTGTACGTCGCGCTGGTCTACCTCCTGGCCCGCAACATCATGATGTGGGCGAAGCTGTTCAGCGGCCGGCTGCGGCCGCATCAATGGGTCAAGGCCGGCGGCGCGATGTTCGGGTTCGTCGGCGAGGGCGCCTCGTTCCCCTCGGGCCACGTCACGCTGTTCGGTGGTTTGCTCGTCCCGCTGGTCGTCGCCGTGCCGCGGCTCCGACCGGTGCTGGTGATCGTGCCGTTCATCATGGTGGCGCGGATCGCCGTGCAGGCGCACTTCGTCAGCGACGTGTGCGCGGGGCTGGCGCTGGTGTCGCTGGTGTCGTGGCTGCTGTATCCGGTGCTGGCGATCCCGCTGGCGCCGCGCCGCGCCTAGCTCAGTGGTGACCGGTGTGGCTGCCGCCGGCGTGGCCGCCGCCGGCGTGACCGCTGCTCGGCGGGGCGCTGACCGGGCCCGGCGAGCCGCCGGCATGCGAGGGCGCGGCGGCGGGCGGGGGCGGCGCGGCCGGCGGCGGGCGATTACCGGCCTGCTGCGACCAGACCGGCGGCGCGCTGCGGTGATCGCGGACGACGCTCGAGCCGCTGCCGCCGAAGCTGGGGCGCGTCGGGTTGCCGGGCGCGTAGCCGCGGCCCGGCGGATAGGTCCGGCCCGGCGCGTAGTAGCCGCCGCTCGGCGCCGAGGAGCCCGAGGAGCCCGAGGGCATCGACGCGCCGCCCGGCTCGCTCGGTCGACCGGTGCTCGACGAGTATCCGCGCGGCGCCGCCGGCGGCGGATAGCCGCGCGCGGCCGGGGCATCGCCGCCGCTCGGCCGATAGCCGCCACCGCGACCCAGATCGCGACCCTGATCTCGTCCGAAGTCGCGGTGATCCCGCACGACCTGGCGATCGGCCGGCGCGTACCGGCCGCGCATCAGCTCGCCGGCGTGCACCGTGGTCCGCGCCCGCAGCGGCGGCGCGTTGACCCGCGCGGTCAGCCGCAGGCCGTCGGCGCCGTTGCCGTACAGGTGCGATCGGATGTGCGGCCGGGTGAAGTCGCGGGTGGTCGCGAACCGCCAGTTGCTGTCGTGGTTGAGCGGATGGCGGTGATCGCGGACGACTGCGCCGCCTCCATATTGATAACCGTTGTGGTGATAGCCGTGCCCGGGCGGCCGCGGCCGCCAGCCGACCACGCCGTTGCCATGGCGCCAGTCGACCCACGCCGCGCCCCAGCGATGGCCCGGGACCCAGCCCCAGTAATCGTGGAACCACGCCCACCGGCCGTAGTGGAACGGCAGCCAGCCCCAGGCGTAGTCGGCCTGGAACGACCAGCCCGCGTCGCTGTCCGCCCAGGAACCACCCGACTCGTAGGGTGTGAAATCCATACCCACCACCGTGGCGTCAGGACGCCAGACCTCGCCGTAGTCATCGGTGTCGATCCACTGGCCGTAGCCGCTGAGCGTCTGGTCGATCTCGGCGTCACCGACGTCGGCCGTGCCCTCGGCCGGCGGACCCGCGGCCGCGACCTGGTCATCGCCCGGCTCATCGAAGCCTGCCTCGGGCGGCGGCGGTGCCATCGGCGCGGCCAGGCCGCCACCTGTGACATTATCCTCATCGTCGTCGGCCGCGCCCGGCTGTGGATTCTGCTCCGGATCCATGCCGCCGCCCGGCGGGCCCGCGGTGTAGACCCCCGGCGACACCGTCGACGCGCCCGCGCCACCGCCGGCAAACTCGCTGTCCGGCAAGGTCGATTGCGCCGGCCGGTCGCTGTAACAGGCACCCGCGGCGATCCACAGCAGCGCGACATACCGCGAGGTCATTCCAGCCATTTCGCGAGTATCTGCACTCAGCGTGCCGATTCCTATCCCTATCCAAAATCTCACCCGGCCGGGAACAAGCCTCGCGCGAGGCTGGTTTGTGGCCGGCCACCGGCTTGACACCATGCCGCGCGGCGAATTAACAAAGCCCAGCGATTCCGCGCCTATGGCGTAACGCGAGGACGAATGATCCGCGCTTCCAACCTATCCAAGTTCTACGGTGGCAAACGGGCTCTCGGCCCCGTCAGCTTCGAAATCAAAGACGGCGAGACCGTCGGATTTCTCGGGCTCAACGGTGCCGGCAAGACGACGGCGCTGCGCATCCTTGCGTGCGATCTGCGACCGTCGTCGGGGACGATCGACGTCGGTGGCGTCGACGCGGTCGCCGAGCCTCACGAGGTCCGCAAGCGGATCGGGTTCCTGCCCGAGAACCCGCCGATCTACATGGACATGATCGTCAGCGACTACCTGCGGTTCGCAGGTGAGCTGCGCGGCATGACCAGGCCGCAGGTCAAGCGCCGGCTCCCCGAGGTCCTCGACGTCACCGACCTCGGCGAGGTCGCCAACGACGTCATCGGCACGCTGTCGCACGGCTTTCGCCAGCGCGTCGGCGTCGCCCAGGCGATCATCCACGAGCCCAAGCTCTTGATCCTCGACGAGCCGACCCGCGGCCTCGATCCGGTGCAGATCGTCGAGATGCGCAACCTGATCCACGATCTCAAGCAGACCCACACGGTCCTGATCTCGAGCCACATCCTGACCGAGATCAGCCAGACCTGCGATCGGCTGCTCGTGCTCGGCAAGGGCGAGATCCTCGGCACCGGCAGCGAGGCCGACCTCGCCGCGTCGGAGACCCAGATCCGCCAGATCTCGGTGACGATCCGCGCGACCGTCGACGACCCGCGCGCGGCGATCCGCAAAGTTCTGGCCGAGGTCGACGGCGTCAAGAGCGTCGCCGACCCGTACGAGCACGCCGGCGGCCTGGTGTTCGCGCTGTCGACGAACAAGGACTGCCGCGCCGAGGTCAGCCGCGCGGTGGTCAACGCCAAGCTCGACCTGCTCACGCTCGACTACGCGCGCAGCGAGCTCGAGAGCACGTTCATTCGCCTGGTCGGAGGGACCCATGCGAGCAATTAGCATCATCTATCGCCGCGAGCTCGGCACGTACCTGCGATCGCCGTTCGGCTGGGTGATCGCGTCGGTGCTGCTGCTGCTGTTCGGCCTGCTGTTCCAGGGCTACGCGCTCGGCGGCGCCGAGGCGCTGTCGGCGACCGTGCTCGAGCGGTTCTTCTATGTCGCCAGCGGCATCCCGCTGGTCGGCGGCATCCTGCTGTCGTTCCGGCTGCTGTCCGAGGAGCGGCAGAACCACTCGATGGTGCTGCTCAACACCTCGCCGATCCGCGACGCCGACATCGTGATGGGCAAGTTCCTCGCGGCGCTGACGTTCTTCGCGATCGTCCTGCTCCTGTCGCTCTACATGCCGATCCTGATCAAGGTCAACGGCAAGATCACGGCGGCGCAGGTGCTGGTCGGCTACTTCGGCCTGCTGCTGGTCGGCGCCACGACCCTGGCGATCGGCCTGTTCGCGAGCGCGCTGACCCGCCAGCAGCTGATCGCCGCGGTGGTCGCCGCCGCGCTCGTGACCCTGATGTGCTTCATCCACCTGCTGGCCACCAAGCTCGATCCGCCGCTCAAGGACGTGTTCGAGCAGATCGACCTGTGGTGGGTGCACTGGCAGTACGGATTCCAGAAGGGCATCCTCAACCTGAAGGACGTCATCTACTACGTCGCGGTGACCTACTTCTTCTTGCTGCTCTCGATCAAGACGCTGGAGGCGAAGCGATGGCAATGAGAACTGCATCTCCGTGGTGGGCCTCGCTCATCTTCGGACTGGGCCTCTTGCTGTTCGCGATCGGCGAGCGGCTGTTCGGCCACCTCGAGGGCGCGCGCTACGTGCTCACCGGCCTGGGCGTGCTCGCCATGCTCGGCATCACCGGCGCCCGCGCCTGGACGATGTCGGCGTCGACCGGCGCGCGCCGCAAGGTCGAGCGCAGTCTGCTGATCAGCCACGTCGGCACCCTGGTCGGCCTCGTGCTGTACGCGCTGTCGACCGACTGGGGCGAGGCCAAGCTCGGCCTGACCGACCCGGCGCACTTCCACGGCGCGATCACCGTGCTGTACCTGGTGGTGATCGTCGCGTCGCTCGTGCCGCTGCTGATGGTCGAGCTGTCGCTCGGCACCGCGCTGCGCGAGGCGTTCGACGTGGCCCCGCGCAAGCGCGGCGCGCCGGGCACCGGTGACGACGCCGGCGTCGAGCTCTTCCGGGTCCGCGAGATCGGCTGGTCGGGGCTCTCGGTCGGCCTGGCGCTGGCGTTCCTGATGGTCACCTGCCAGGTCGCCAACGACCGCAACGTGCAGAAGGACGTCAGCTACTTCAAGACGTCGTCGCCCGGCGAGTCGACCCAGAGCATCGTCAAGTCGTCGGCCGAGCCGATCCGGGTCCTGCTGTTCTTCCCCGACCTCAACCAGGTCAAGGACCAGGTCCAGGGCTACTTCGACGCGCTGGCGTCGGAGACCGGCAAGCTGTCGGTCGAGAGCCACGATCGCCTGGTCGATGCCGAGCTGGTCGCCAAGTACAAGGTGACCAAGGACGGCACGGTCGTGCTGATCCGCGGCACCGGCGACAAGGAGAAGACCCAGACGATCGACATCGACCCGGACTTCGCCAAGGCCCGGGTGTCGACGAGCAAGCTGCGCAACCTCGACCGCGAGGTCAACACCACGCTGCTCAAGCTGATGCGCGACAAGCGCAAGGCGTACCTGACCTCGGGCCACGGCGAGTGGTCCGATCGCGAGTCGATGCCGGCCGAGCTCAAGGCGTCGATCCCGGAGCGCCAGGTCACGTTCTTCAAGCGCCAGCTCACCGACCTCAACTACGAGGCCAAGAACCTCGGCCTGATCGACCTGACCAAGGATATCCCCGACGACGCGACCGTGGTCATCGTCTACGCGCCGAGCGTGCCGTTCGCCGACGCCGAGATCGACACGCTGGCGCGCTACCTCGATCGCGGCGGCCGGCTGATGGTCGTCCTCGATCCGCAGGGCAGCACGACGCTGGGCGCGCTCGAGGGCAAGCTCGGCCTCAAGATGGTGCCGGGCCACCTGCAGGACGATCACATCATCCTGGGCCACACCGGCAAGCAGACCGACAAGCGCTACACCGGCACCAACCAGTTCTCGCCGCACCCGTCGACCAGCACGCTGTCGCGGACCAGCGCCGACCAGGGCATCCGGCTCAGCGACGCCGGCGCGCTCGAGGACATCGCGGTCACCGACAAGGGCGAGGCGCCCAAGAAGACGATCACGGTGCGATCGCTCGACTCGAGCTACCTCGACACCAACTACAACTTCGCGTTCGACGCCGGCACGGAGAAGAAGCAGAAGTGGATCATCGCCGAGGCGGTCGAGGGCAAGCAGGGCGCCAAGGACAGCTACCGCGCCCTGGTGTTCGCCGATGGCGATCTGTTCGTCGATCTGTTCGGCCGCAACCAGCTCGGCCAGCCGGTCGGCATCCTGTCGTCGGGTCCGCTGCTCAAGGACTCGGTGTCGTGGCTCGCCGGCGAGGAGACGGTGATCGGCGAGATCGTGTCCGAGGACGACAAGCCGATCCAGCACACCAAGAGCCAGGACGCGGTGTGGTTCATGCTCACGCTGATCGGCGCGCCGATCATCGTGCTGTCGCTCGGGCTGTTCGGGACCACCCGGCGGCGCCGCGGCATCAAGAAGGCTGAGGTGACGAAATGAAGGGCGCATTCATCCACGGCGGCTTGCTCGCCGTGATGCTCGTGTACGGATACCGGACGTGGACCCGCGACAAGACCGTCAAGCCGGACCTCGGCTCGGTGACGTTGTGGGATCAGACCGAGGCCGACCTGGTGTCGGTCGAGCTGACCACCGACAAGAAGGTCACCAAGATCGAGCGCAAGGGCGCCGGCGCCGACACCTACTGGTGGGGCAACGAGACCACGATCGAGAAGAAGCCCAAGCCCGCCGGCGCGGCGGGCAGCGGCAGCGCGGCGGGCAGCGGCAGCGCGGCCGGGGCCGAGGACGAGATCCGCAAGACCCACGAGTTCCCGCTGGGCGACGGCGGCGACACGCTGATCAAGACCTACGGCCAGGCCAAGGCGCTGCGCGACCTCGGGACGCCGAGCGACGACCAGAAGAAGAAGGACTTCAAGCTGGCCGACGCCAAGACCACGCTGACCGTGACGTTCAAGAACGCCACGCGCACGTTCCTGATCGGCGGCACGGTGTACGGCGGCAGCGACCGCTACGTCATCGATCAGAAGACCAACCACGGCTACGTGCTGTCGAAGGACATGATCTCGGGCCTCGAGCTCGGCGAGTCGACCCTGCACCTGCTCGACCCGCGCGGGTTCGATGCCACCAAGCTCGAGCAGGTGACGATCGAGGCCGGCGGCAAGGCCAAGGACATGGTCCGGACCGAGACCGGATCCGAGGGCCAGAAGGTCAAGACCTGGGGCGACGCGGCGACCAAGAAGCCGGACCAGACCATCGCCAACTTCCTCGACAACACCAACAACCTGCGGCCGTCGGAGTACGCGCCGGACGCCAAGGTCGCCGACCTGACCCCGCTGCTCAAGCTGACCTACAAGGACGGCCACGGGGTGAAGCTCGGCACGCTGCAGCTGTTCAAGCGCGACAAGCCGGGCGAGCTGCCGGCGGGCGCCGAGCTCGACCCGGCGAACCCGCCCAAGGCCGAGACCGAGTACCTGATCCTGTCGGAGAAGACCCGGATCCCGGCGATCGTGCGCCGGGACGCCGCGCAGCGCACCGAGCAGGACATCGAGACGGTGTTCAGCGATCACCCGACGACGATCGAGCCCAAGACCAACCCGGCCGGCAACGCGCCGCTGGGCAACCCGCACAGCCCGCACGGCGGGTCGACGCTCGTGCCGGGCTCGGGCGGTGACGCCCCGGCGGCCCCCGGCGCAGGCTCGGGCTCGGCGGCGGCCGGCAAGGTGCCGGCGGGCTCGGCGGCGGGCTCGGCCGCGGCCCCGGCCGGCAAGGTGCCGGGGCCCACGTCGGGCTCGGCCGCGCCGAAGACCGCGCCCACGGCGGGCCCGGCCGCGCCCACGGCGGGCTCGGCGGCGGGCTCGGCCGCGCCGAAGACCGCGCCCACGGCGGGCTCCGCGGCGCCCGCCAAGCTGCCGCTGCCCGGCTAGGCTGCGCTTCGCCGGCGCTGGTCCGCGCGCTACGGCGCGGCCGGCGTGGCCCAGAACGCGTCGCCCAGCTCGTCGTGCAGGTCGATCGCGTGATCGCGATAACCCTCCGCGCGCTGGCGGCATAGCGCGCTGTCGGCGCAGCAGCCGTTGTAGCGGCACGCCATGATCCGCGCCCACTGCTCGGTGCGCGCCTCGCCGGCGACCAGCGGCACCTGATCGAGCCACTGGATCGCGGCGTCCTGGCTCGCCGCCTCGGCCACGTCGCGCTCGACCTGCGCGATCACGAACCGCACCGCCTCGGCGGTGTTGCCGGGCTCGCTCAGGATCGCGTTGCCGTACCTGGCGAGCGTCTCGCTCCACGTCCCGGCGTCGAGCTGGAACATGCCGAGCCCGCCCTGCATCGCCGCGCACGGCCCGTCCGCCGAGCCGGCGATCACCGGCCCGCCGTCACACGACGGCGACGCCGGCCCCATGCACGCGTACCTCGCCTCGTCCCAGCAGTGCGCCAGGTTGGTCTCGCTCATTGCGATCCCGCCCAGCAGCGCGCCATTACTGAGCCCCATCGCCGCCGCCGTGTCCCGGATCTGCGCGGCGTGCGCGCGCTGCCGCGCGCTCAGCCCATCCTGCGCCGGCCCCGAGCCGCAGCCGGCGGCTACCAGGAGCCAGAGCGCGCGCGCCATCGCCGGTCTACTCGTCGTCTTGCCCGCCGCCCTGCATCTGCCGCTGCATCTGCTGCCACTGGCGCTGCATCTCCTGCCACTGCTTCTGCTGTTGCTGCTGCTGCTGGCGGTTCGGCCTGGGCATCGGCTTGCCGTTCTTCAGCCGCTTGCCGGGGACGATGTTGTCCGAGGGCAGCTCGCCG
>DASWOO010000081.1:0-3143 GCA_036404335.1 Kofleriaceae bacterium | reverse complement strand
CGCGGCGTGGCTGGCCGACGGCGCGCCCCGGACCGCCGTCGCGACGCTGGACCGCGCGCAGAGCCTGGGGCCCAGCCCGGCGGTCCAGAAGCGGATCGCCGCGATCCGCCAGACCGTGGCCGGCCGGTGACGACTTGGGCTAGGATTGCCGCATGAAGCGCTGGATCGTGGCCGGGATGCTCTTGGCGGCGGGCTGCAAGAACGCGCCGTCCGAGGACCAGTGCAAGCAGCTGCTCGAGCACCTGATCGACCTCGAGTTCAAGAAGGCGGGCGCCAACGTCTCGGGCGCCGCCAAGGACGAGATGGAGAAGCAGAAGAAGGCGGTCGCGGAGGCCAAGGCCGGCGAGTTCGCCGAGACCTGTAGCAAGAAGGTCGCGCGCGCCCGGGTCGAGTGCGCGCTGTCGGCCAGCGATCTCGACGCCGTCGCGCGCTGCGACGAGGTCAAGTAGACCGATCTACCCGATCGGCGCGAGGGCCGCGAGGCAGGCCTCGGCGACGACCTCGCCGACCGCCGCCGCCGCGGTCGCGCCGTGGCCGCCCAGCGCCGCGGCCCACACCAGCCACGGCCGCGCCGGATCGCGGCCGAGCCGCATCCGCCGGTCGGGCGCGAAGGCCCGCTGGCAGGCCCACTTGCGGGTGACCCGGGCGCGGGCCCAGCCGGTGTCGGCGAGCTTGACCTCGAGCACCGCGTCGCCGAGCGAGTCGGGCAGCTGGTCGGCGGCGGCCGTCGCCTGCGCGTCGCACGGCGACACCAGGAGGCCCGCGGCGTCGCCGCGCACGTAGAGCTCGCCGCTGCCCAGGTGCCAGACGTACGGCGCGCCGGCCGCGACCTCCTCGTCGAGCAGGAACACGTGGCGCTTGAACGACTCGAGCGGCGGATCGCCGGTCAGCCCACCCGCCCAGGCGCCGGTGGCGTCGACCACGACCCGGGCGGAGATCGCGCCCTTGGCCGTGATCAGCCGCGCGCCGGCCGCCGCCGGCTCGATCCGCACGACCCCGGCATCGCACACCACGCGCACGCCGTGGGCCAGCGCGGCGAGCAGGCCGCGGACGTCGATGATCCCGTCGCTCGCGATCCACAGCCCGGCGGCGATCGGCAGCTCCTCGAGGTCCGGCCAGCGCGCCAGGACCGCCGCGCGATCCAGCCGCTCGACCTCGACCCCCATCCGCGCCGCCCGGGCCGCGTAATCGTCGGCCGCCGCGACCTGATCGAAGCTCAGGATGCCGCCGCACGCCTGCCACGCCGCGGCGAGCGGGCCGCGCAACAGCTCGGCCCCGCGCACGGTCAGCCGGGTGGTGGCGTCGTCCTCCGCGAGCTGGCGGCCCAGCCCGGCGCTGCGGCCGCTGGCGAGCTTGCCCGGTGCCCCCTCGCGCTCCAGGACGACCGCGCTCACGCCGCGTTGTGCCAGCGCCCAGGCGGTGGCCATCCCGGCGAACCCGCCGCCGATGATCGCGACCTCGGCGGTGGCGGGCAGCTGGCCCAGGGCTCCGATCGCCGGCTGCTCGCTCACAGCGTGGCTTGTAGCATGCCCCCCGTTGACCAGGCTCCCCTCGCTGGGCAGACTCTGGGCCATGCCGCGCCTGACCCGCATCGATACTGGCGACAAGATCGGAAAGATCACCAAGAAGCAGCTCGCGTTCCTCGTCGAGCAGCTCGAGGAGGAGCACGAGGAGGACGAGGACTACTACATCGACCGCGACACGCTCGAGCTGATGTCCGACAACGGCATCGATCCGGAGCTCCTCGCCATGCTCGAGAAGGCGCTGGGCGACGACGACTCGATGGACGTCAGCTGGGACGACACCGCCGCCGGTGACGACGACGCCGACGACGCGGACGAAGAAGAGGAGTAGGCCCGGCGTCAGCCCTTGACCGCCGCGGCGATCGAGCGCGGCGTGATGCGCTGCCAGGCGGCGAGCAGCGCAGCGGTGATCGCGAGCGAGGTGCCGCCGATCGCGACCATGCGGAGCGCGTTGCCGGCGCCGGCGAGCAGGCGCGAGACGCCCAGGCCGCAGGCGAGCCCGGCGGCGCAGCAGCCGATGATGCCCCAGCTGGCGCGGGCGTACGTCGCGAGCGGCAGCCGGATCGACCGCGCGACCAGGAACGACAGCGCAGCGAACGCCAGCGGGTAGCCGACCGCCCACGCGACCGCGACCGACAGCAGGCCGAGCCGCGCGCCGAGCAGCTCCGCGCCGACGACGTACGACGCCGGCACGACCAGGCTCGCGACCACCATGTAGCGCAGCGTGCGCTCGGGGTGGCCGATGCCGTCGAGCAGCGGCGGGCCGAGGAAGCCGAGCGCGCGCAGCATGCCGACCGCGCACAGGATCCGCGCGGCCTCGGCGCACAGCGCGAGGTCGGCGTGGCTCCGGCTGCGCGAGTAGAACGTCTCGAGGAACTCGGGGACGACCAGGAGGATCAGCACGACGAACGGCAGCACCGCGACGAGGTTGAGCCGGGTCAGCTGGATGAACTGGCGGATCAGGCCCGGGCCGTCGTCGCGCAGGCGGGCGAACGCCGGGAACGCGACGTCGATGACGACGTTGGCGATGGTCTTGACCGGCTCGAGCACCAGGAAGTACGCGAGCGTGTAGATGCCGTTGGCCTCCTTGCCGAAGTAGTAGTAGACGACGGCGTAGTCGAGGTTGGTGTACAGCTGGTACAGGACCTGGCTCGCCGCGGTCCGGATGCCGAACCGGATGTACGGCAGCACGGCGCGCGGCTTGAACACGAAGCGCGGGATGAACGGGTGGCGCAGCTGCATGATCGCGCCGAACACGACGGTGCGGACCAGCGGCACGAGCATGAAGCACCAGATCGTCGCGCCCATCGCCGCGAACACCACGCGCGCGATCGACTCGCTCAGGTGGGCGATCGTCCGGGCGACCGCGATGTCGGCGAACCGCAGCTCCTTGCGCAGCAGCGCGAACGGGATGGCGTAGACGTTCTGGAACACCAGCTTGCCGCCGTAGGCGATCAGCAGCCAGCCGATGATCGCCTCGCCCTGCAGCCGGCCGTACAGGGGGCCCAGGACGCACAGCGCGGCGAACAGCCCGCCGGACACCATCATGTTGAGCCAGAACACCGTCGAGACCCGCTCGGGGGTGTGGTCGTCGAGCTGGATCAGCGACGACGTCACGCC
>DASWOO010000080.1:0-2313 GCA_036404335.1 Kofleriaceae bacterium | reverse complement strand
GCGCCGCTCGAGCTGTATCCATCGCTCGCGTACCTGGTGACCGGCCAGCTCGCCGCGCTGTTCGGCCTCGACCACGACCTGCCGCTCGCGCTGATGATCGTCGCGGTGATCGTCTACCTGACGATCGCGGCGGCGACCACGGCGGTCGCGCTGCGGGTCGCGCCGGCGCCGATCGCGCTCGTGATCGGCGTGCTGACCCTGGTCGACAGCGGCGCGGTCGCGCACGGCGGCACGGTCGGCCTGTTCCACTGGGCGCTGCTCCACAGCGCGATGGCCCTGGCGTGCTCGGTGATCGCCGCGGTCGGCGTGCTCGAGGCGCTGGCCCGGCCGCGGCTCGGGGCATCGCTCGCGATCTGGCTGGCGACCGCGGCGGCGGCGATCGCGCACCCGGCCGGGCTGATCTCGGCGGCGGCGGCGGTCGCCGGGCTCGGCGCGGTCGCGCTGCTCGCGTCCGACGTGCCGGCTCGGCGCGCGCTGATCGCGATGCTGCACGTAGTCCTGGGCGTCGCGCTCGGCGCGTGCGTGTGGATGCCGCTCGCCGCGCGGATCCTCGCCTACGGCCAGCACTTCCCGAACCCGCTGCACCCGCCGGCGCGGCTGCTCGAGGATCTGCTGATGTTCCCGTCGCCGGTCTCGGCGTTCGCCGCGTTCGAGTACGCCGGCTACTTCGGGATCCTGGTCGCGCTGTGGTCGCGGCGCGCGCGGCTGGTGTTCGTCGCCGCGGTCGCGTTCGTGCTGCTGCTCGGGCTGTGCGACGCGCCCTACCTGGCGCTCGACCTGGCGCCCGGCCTGGGCGTCGCCCGGCTCGGCACCGAGCGGCTGGCCCAGCTGGCGCGGCCGTTCGTGTGGGGCGCGGCGGCGTACGGCCTCGCGATCCTGTGGGGCCACGCGCGGACGGCGTGGCGCGGCGCGAGCCGGCAGCGCCAGTGGATCGCGGCCGCGGTGTTCGGCATCGTCGGCGGCGCGACCGTCCGCCAGCTGCCGGCGGTGTGGAATTCGATGTCGGACCGCGCGGCCAACGAGGCGCGGGTCTACGCGCCCGACGCGTTCGGCCGCGCCGAGCTGACCCGCTGGGCCGCGGCGCAGGTGCAGGGGATCGGGCCGGCGAGCTGGGCGCGGGCGATGTTCGAGGAGGACACCCACGAGCACTTCCACCTGACCGCCGAGACCGGGCTGCCGACGTTCCACCTCGCACCGCAGCCGGATCTGCTGCTGCGCGAGCGGATCGAGGACGCGTCCGAGGCCAGCCTGCGCCGGTTCAACGTGCGCTGGGTGGTCGGCGTCGATCGCTCGCCGGTGCTCGGCGACCCGGCGACCGAGAAGACCCTCGGCAGCTACCACATCCGCGAGCTCCCCGGCTGGGACGGCAAGTTCGCGCGGATCGAGCGCGGCGCCGGCGAGGTCGTGGTCACCCGGCTCGACGACCGCGCGGTCGTGGTCGAGGTCCGCGCCGGCGCGCCGGTGCTGGTCGCGCTCGGCACCGGGTTCTATCCGCGCTGGCAGGCGCGCCACGCCAGCGGCGCGGCCGAGCCGGTCTACGCCTATCCGACGATCCCCGGCGGCCGGCTGCACGTGGTCGCCGCGTGGCTCGCGCCGGGCGTGACCACGTTCACCTGCGACGGGCCGCTGCCGTCGGATCACGGCGGCCGGGCGATCTCGATCCTCGCCGCGCTCGCGATCGCCGGCGGCGCGCTCGGCTGGCGGCGCTGGCGGTGGCGCGCGCTGCGCTGGGCGGCGCGGCGGCGGCCGGGCCTGGCGAGCCGGGCGATCCGGATCGCGGTGCCGGCCGTGCTCGTCGTGCTTGTGATCCGCGGCTGCCGCGACAACGCGCGCGAGACCCGCGCGATCGAGCTGGGCTCCGGCCTCCGGCCCTCGGCGCAGGTCGAGGCCCGGCTGATCGGCGACACCGCGTGGCAGACCTGCAGCTACTCCCGGCTGACCGGCAGCCACGACTGCGACGGCCTGGTGATCGCCAGCGATGGCACCGCCAGCCTGCTCAACGACGCGGTGCCGAGCTGGGCGTTCGTCACCCCGGCGATCACCGCGTCGGCGTACACCTCCGGCGTCGAGCTCCGGGTCACGCTGCAGGCCCGGCTGGCCGGGGTCTACGACGCCGCGGTCAGCGACGGCAAGGTGGCGATGACCGTCGATCAAACCGCACCGCCATCCGGCGGCGCTGCCGGCCGGGGGCAAGCCCCGGCCGGCGAGGGCGACCCGGCCAGCGTGTTCGACCGCGCCCAGCTGACCTACGACGACCACGGCGAGCGCACCGTGATTATCACCTCGCCCGTGCCGCTCGCGCCGTGGGCGTTC
>DASWOO010000079.1:0-6759 GCA_036404335.1 Kofleriaceae bacterium | reverse complement strand
AACTGCGCGCGCAGCGCCCGGCCGTTGAGCTCGACGGCGATCGACTCGCCGACCTGCTCGGTCTGCGGCACCATCGCGATCAGCTCGGTGTCGCGGATCAGGTGGAGGAGCTGGGGCAACGTGACCGGCGATGCGGTCAAGGTCTGGTAGGCGGCGTTGATCCGCACCGCGACCTGGCGACCGGTGGCGATCACCAGCTCGGTCGCCCCGGGGCGATCGAGTTGACCGAGGAGCTGGAACAGCTGCGCGCTCACGACACCGCATGGTACTACGCCTGCGTGAAGCGCTGGCAGGGCTACTGGTTCGCAGAGGGCGGGCGGTGGGCAGCGGCTGCCTTGCGGGTCGCGATCGCGGTCGCGGTCGGGTTGAGCCTGTACCGCCTGGCCCGCCTGACCACCGTACACATCCCCGGCCCGGCGTCGCTGTACCGTCCGGTTGGAATCTGGATGCTGCTCGGCCACTGGGTGCCGCCGACCCCGGTGTTCACGGCGCTGTGGGCGCTGGCGTTCGCCGCGACCGCGACGATGCTGGTCGGGCTGTGGTCGCGGGCGTCGGCCGCGGTCAGCTTCGGCGCGGCGATCGCGCTGGTCTCGGCGTCGTTCTCGTCGAGCGCGACCTGGTCGCACCAGTACAACGTCGTGTTCCTCGCCCAGCTCGCGTTCCTCGGCGCGCGCGGCGGCGACGCGCTGTCGGTCGACGCCTGGCTGCGCCGGCGCCGCGGCCTGCCGGCGCTCGACGTGCCGCGCGGCTACCAGTGGTCGGTGCGGCTGGTCCAGCTCGCGGTCGCGCTGATGTTCGCCGGCGCGGCGTTCCACAAGATCCTCCACGCCCAGTTCACCTTGCACTGGGCGCTGTCCGACAACCTCCGCCACCAGCTGCTGGTCCGCTACGATCTGGCCGGCCTGCCGCGCCCCACGGTCGCCGACTGGATCATCGATGACGTCTGGCGCTACCGGATCGCGGCGGTGCTGAATTTGCTGTCGCAGTCGACGCCGATCCTCGCGTGCATCTTCGTCCGCCGGCCGGTGATCCGCGCGCTCGCCGGTGGGTTCTTCGTGATCGAGGTCCTCGCGCTCGGCCTGGTCGTCGACCTGTGGAACCCGCACTGGCTGCCGCTGGTCGCCGCGTTCATCGACTGGGACTGGCTGCTCGGCAAGCTCGGCCGCGACGTGACGCTGCCCCCGGCGCGGCCGGCGCAGGTCTGGTCCCCGCCGCGCGCCCAGCGCTGGTTCGTGATCGGCTTCGTGTTCTACGACGCGATCACCGCGATCATCCCGACGGTCGACCAGACGCTCAACACCTACCCGTTCTCGGCGTTCCCGATGTTCGCGACGGTGCGCGCGCGCGAGCCGTACGACGAGCACCAGGCGTACTCGGTCGCCGGCGATCAGTTCGAGGTGATCGCCGACCGGCCGCTCGACGACCACGCGCAGAGCTGGGTCGATCACATGAACCGCCGGCTGCACACGCTGCGCGACCCGGCGATGGTCGAGAAGCGGATGCGCGCGATCCTCGCCGACATCCAGCAGCGGTTCCCCGAGTTCGGCGTTCACGGCCTGCGCCACTACCTCACCTTGTTCGAGGCGCCGGCGTACCCAGCGCCCGCCCACTTCGAGGCCCACCCGATCGCGATGATGGGCGAGCTCGACGCGGCCGGCGCGTTCCACAGCGTGCTCGGCTCGATGACCGAGACTACGGTGACCCTGAAGCCGCAGCGGGTCGACACCGCCGAGGCCACGCTCGTGGTCTACGCCGACGACAAGCCGGTGCCGCGCGGCCTGGCGGCGACCCGCACCGGCGACGTGTTCACCACCGGCCCGCTCGCCGGCGACCTCCTGTACGTGGTCGCGACCATCGGCGGCAAGCCCTGGCTCGCCGCGGCGCGCCGCAACTGGCGCTGGGAATAAGCCCGGCCCGTCCGGCGTCGTGTCGCAGATGCGATCGCTCGGCCTGATCCTCTCGCTCGCCGCGTGCGGCGCGCCCGTTGCACCCGTGAACCAGGCGACGGGCAAGCCCGGCAACGCCGTCCTGCTGTTCGCCGGCGTCGAGCCCCGCCTCGACGACGAGCCCGATCCCGGCCGCGTCTTCCAGCCGCTCCTCTGCGTGATCGACGGCGTCCGCCAGATCGGCGAGCGCTGCGGCGAGATCATGCCGGCGCACGCCACGATCCGCGGCCCCCACGGCGCGCTCACCATCGCGCGCTCGACCGTCACGATCCACGACACCAACGGCGAGCACGACTACCCGCCGCCCTACGGCCCCGCCTGCTGCATGTACAACACGTGCGTCGGCCACACCATGCCCTACCGCGCCGCACCCAACGCCGCCGACGGCGCCGACCCGCTCCTCGCCGTCTGGCCCCCCGACGCCGACATCGCGCTCGCCCTGGGCACCTCCGACCCCCGCGGCGTCATCCGCGCCCGGGCCCCGCTCGGCTCGCACGGCTTCACCCTCCTCGCCACCACCGACGTCGATCACGACGGCCATCCCGAGCTCATCGCCCTCGAGCGCTGGTCCAACGACTACGGCCTCGACGTCTTCGGCGACGCCGCCGAGCCGCTCTACCACTTCAGCTGCGGCAACATCTAATCGGTGCCGGCGTCGGCGGGCGGTGGCGCGGCCGCCGCCGAGAGCTGGCCGAGCAGGCGCGCGGCCTCGGCCTCGGCCTGGTGGCGGGCGGCGATGCTGCGGTCGCGCTCGGCGCGGGCGGCGTCGCGCTCGGCGCGGGCGGCGTCGCGCTCGCGGGCGGCGTCGTCGGCGTCCTGGCGGGCGCGGGTCCAGAAGCCCTCGTAGAGCTCGCGGGCCTTTTCGGCGATGTCGAGGTCGCCGCGCGCGGTGGCGAGCGCGCGGGTCGCGACGTAGGCGTTGCGCAGGGCCTGCTCCTTGGCCTGGACGATGGCGTGGTAGTCGTCCTGGGCCTCGGTCAGGGCGCGCCTGGTGGCCTGGAGCGAGCCGGTCTGGACCCGCAGGCTGGCCTCGGTGGCGTCGAGCTCGAGGCGCGCGGCGCGGGCCTGGCCCGCGAGCCGCTCGTTGTCGGCGGCGAGCTCGGCGCGCTGGTCGGCGAGGTGGAGCAGGGTCGCGTGGGCCGCGAGCGACATCGCGGCGAGGCCGATCGCGACGACCGCGGTCACCGTCAGCTGCGGGTTGCGCCGGGCCCACAGCGCGGCGCGGCGGGCCGGGGCGCGGTCGAAGCTGGTCGGCCGCCGGGTCAGCACCGCCTGCAGCTCGTCGGCGAGCTCGCCGGCGCTGGCGTAGCGCTCGCCCGGCACGACCGCGAGCGCGCGGCCGAGGATCTTGCGCAGCCGGTGCGGGATGCGCTCGCCGCGCCAGGTCCGGGTCAGCACCGGCGGCGGCGCGCCGGCGGCGGCGACCTCCCACACCTCGAGGCCGCGGGCGGCGCGCCACGGCGGCTCGCCCGACATCAGGTCGTACGCGATCGCGCCCAGGCCCCACAGATCGACCCCGGCCAGGGTCGCCCGGTCGCCGGCGCGCCGCGGATCGAGCGCGATCGACAGGCCGAGCGCCTGCTCGGGCGCCATGTACGCCGGCGTCCCGGTGATCCGGGTCGCGATCCGATCGGCCCCGACCTCGACGAGCATCCCCGACCGCAGCTGCGGCCGCTCCGCGCTGCTCACCGCCAGGCCGAAGTCGGCGATCTTGGCGCGGCGCGAGATCGGCGTGATCAGCACGTTGCTCGGCTTCAGATCGCGGTGGAACACGTTGCGCAGGTGGGCGTCGTGCACGCCGCGCGCGACGTCGCGGACCCAGCGCACCGCCTCCCACAGATCGCGCGGCCGGCAGCTCGCCGCCGACGCGCCGATCTGCAAGGTCCCCGCGCGCGGCTCGTGCTCGCCGACCAGCTCCATCACCAGGTACGGCGGCTGGTCGGCGTGGACGTCGACCACGCGGACGACGTGCGCGCTGATCACCTCGCACGCCGCGCGGGCCTCGGCGAGGATCTCGTCGATCGCCGGCGATTGCACGAAGACCTTGATCGCCACGTCGCGCCGCAGCTTGCGGTCCCACGCGCGCCAGACCGTGGCGGTCGCGCCGGCGTCGAGCGCGTCGCCGAGCTCGTAGCGCCCGTCGGCGAGCGTCGCCGGCTGCTCGGGCGCCTCCGGATCGTCGCGCTGGGCCTGCAGCCACGCCAGCAGTTGGCGCCGCAGCGCCGCGTCGTCGGGGAACTTGCTCGCGAGCAGCGCCGGCCACTCGCCGGCGGGGCGCCGGCCCAGCTCGTCGAGCGCGGCGCGGACGTCGGTCACAGGAGGCCCTGCTCGACGCCCTGCAGCACCGCCAGATAGCTCGTGCCCTCGGCGATCCGCTTGTTGACCTGGCCGAGCGACACGCCGCGGGCCGCGGCGATCTCGCGCTGGGTCTTGCCGGCGACGTGCAGGGTCAGGATCGCGCCGGTCTCCTCGGGGTTGGCCAGCGGCACGCGGACCCGCGGGTCGGTCGCGCCGGCGCACAGCTCGCCGACCTGCCGGGCGATCCACGCGCGCAGCTCGGCGAGCTCGACCAGCTCGGCCAGCTGGGTGTCGTCGGGCAGGGTGACCACGGCGTCGGCGAAGTCCTCGCGCCGGCCGCGCCGCCGCAGCTGGTCGAGCCGGTCGAGGATGAACCGGCGCACGCTCTCGCCGAGGTGGCGCTCCTCGTCGGGCAGCTGCTTGAGCCGGTCCCACTCGCCGCTCTGCAGCCAGCGCGCGACCAGCGAGCCCAGGATGTCCCGCGTGCTGTACGAGCCGCGGTAGTGCATCGACTGCTTGACCCGCCGGATGATCCGCTCGAGCTGGTGCGCGATCGCCTCGTCGCCCACGTCGGCGGTCATCGCCCCGAGCGTACCACCAGCGCGGACCCGCGCGTGGTCGTCAGGCCGCTCAGCGCGTCGGGGAGTTGATCGCGACGATGTACTGGCCGGAGCTCGTCGCGCCGCCGATGAGCGTGGCGGTCGGCAGCAGGCTGCCTCGCAGGTTGACCGGCACGTTGGCCTCGGAGAGCAGCACGTTGTCGTGCATGTCCGTGACCGCCGGTCCCATCGGATAGCCCCAGCGGATGAACTGCTTGCTGTAGCTGCCCGAGTACGGGCCGTAGCCGTGCAGCCCGAAGTCATGCCGGTTGTGGTGGACGGTCATCGAGTCGCCAAAATCGATGCCGGTGTTCTGCGTGGGCAGGAACACGTGGACCTGGCCGCCGCGAAACCAGTTCTGCCGGACCTGCGCGCTGGTGATATGGCCGACACCGGCGGTCAGCGCGACCGCGCTGCCCCAGTTGCGATCCGGAAACTGGTTGGCGGTGAGCGTCGCGACATCACCGATCCCGACCGCGGCGTGGATATCAAACGCGCAACCCCAGATATCCAGTCCGGTACCGCCCGACGACTGGATATAGTCGTTGTGCGACCAGCCCGGGTTCGTCGGGTCGGTCGTGTGCTTCGGGTCGTGGGCCCAGAAGCTGAAGTCGTGGAAGTAGCTGCCGTAGACATGCTGTCCGGCCGCCGGGTTCCAGTAGTCGAGGCCGTCGGAGCCGCGCGAGACGTCGCAGCGGATCAGATCGCCGAGGCGCTCGCCGGCGGCGGTCGAGATGCCCACGTCGGGCTGGATCACGGTGATCTTGCAGTTCTGGAACGACACGCGCGCGCCGATCGGCGTCGAGGTCGAGCGCGCGTGGATCACCGCGTCCAGCGGCGCCGCGCCGGTGAACGTGCGACCTTCGAACTGGCTGTTGGTGAACAGCACGGGGCTGGTCGCGGTGAACGTCAAGAAGCCCTTGACCCAGATCTTGTCGATGACCTTGGTCGAGACCCCGTTGATCGTCTGGGTCGTGCCATGGGACGCGATCCAGGCGTCGTTCACGAGCAGGTCGCCGTTGGCGGAGGTGCTCGTCACGGTCAGGTTGGCCGTGGTGAGGCCGCTGACATGGAGCCCCGTGTTCGCCGCCCCGGGCTCGGTGGTGCCGATCACGAACGAGTCGAGCGGGTGGACGCGCAGGTGGTCCGCGCCGTCGCCGGCCACGTCGTCGTCCGCGTCCGGCCCCTCGCTGCCCACGCACCCGGCCACCAGGAGAGCGCCCGTCGCCAGGCCGGCCAGCATCGTCGATTCGAGCTTCATGGCCGTCAGGATATCGCGCCGCCCGCCTGCCGCGCCGCCGCGCCGATCCCGCGGCGAGATCCATCACATCACTTCTGCCCGACGTGCGGCGCCACGGTGTGCTTCGAGATCGACACGATGCCCGGCGTGCTCGCGGTGCCGGTCGGCGCGTTCGCCGACCCGACGTTTCCGCCGCCGCGCATCGTCGTCTACACCGCCCGGCGCCACCCGTGGGCGGTCATGCCGGCCCTCGCGGCCGAAGCGTACGAGTAGCTTCCGACGACCCGCGCCGGCGCGCGGCTACTTCTTCGAGATCAGCGCCGACGAGATCAGCATGTCGTGGTCGGAGCCGGTCGGGGTGATCGAGACTGCGGGGCCGTTGTTGACCGGCGCGTGGTTGGTCGAGAAGAACACGTAGTCGATCTTCTTGGCGTACGGGCCATTGTCGCCGGTGGCGTGCGCGGTCGGCTGGCCGTCGCGGGTGTTGCCGTTGCCGCGGTTGTACTCGGTGAAGTCGCCGGTGCCGCCGATCTGCGGCGCGTAGAGCGCGTCGATCGACTTCTGATCGGGGTTGTCGTTGAAGTCGCCGGCGATGATGCCGAGCTCGTTGCGGCCGTTGAACCAGTTGTCGTGGGCGAAGCTGCGGAGCTGGGCGGTCTGGGTGCGGCGGATCAGC
>DASWOO010000078.1:0-5693 GCA_036404335.1 Kofleriaceae bacterium | reverse complement strand
CGCAGCTGCCCGGCGCTCCCCTGCCGCGCACCGGCGCGAGGCCCGCCGCGCCGCACCTGGCGGGCGCGGTGTCGCTGCGCGATCTGCCGATGGCGCTGATCGACGAGCTACGCGGCAACCCCGGGGGGAGCTCGGTCGGCGGCCTGGTGTCGTTGACCGCGCAGCTGCAGGGCACCGCCGGCGCGCCGCAGGTCCAGGGCGCGATCGACATCGTCCGCGGCTGGATCGCCGACGGCTTCCTCGGCGACGCGCGGCTCGACGTCAAGCCGGCGATCATCGCCGGCGTGCCGGGCATCGAGGTGTCGGGCGCGGCGCTCGCCGGCCGGCTGGCGATCCACGGCGTGATCGGCACCGCGGCGCCCTACCCGGTCGAGCTGACGGTCAGCGGCACCCGGGTCGAGGTCGATCCGTTCCTCGATCTGCAGGCGCTGCTCAAGCTGCCCGATCCGGTGCAGGCGTGGGCGACCGGCAAGCTGACGGTCAAGACCGAGCTGGCGCCGGCCAAGCCGGTCGATCCGGAGGCGTGGATCGAGCTGACCGAGCTGGCGATCCAGCTCGACCACCGGGCGAGCGATGGCCGGGTGACGCCGCTGGTCGTGCGTGTCAAGGATCAGAACACCGCGCAGCGCGCCGCGCTGTCGATCCACGCCACGCCGTCGTCGTACGAGCTGGCGTGCCGGGTCGCCGGCCAGGCGGGCCGCGCGCCGTGCTCGACGATCCTCGAGACCCCGGCCGGCGACATCGAGCTGTCGGGCTACGCGACCCGGCCGCCGCCGCCGCGCCCCGGGGTCAAGGCGCCGGCGAGCGACGATCCCAAGCCACAGGTTGCGCCACAGGTTGCGATCAAGGCCACGGGCACGCTCGACCTCGCCAAGCTGCGCGTGCTGCTCGACCAGCGGTTCGACTATGTCGCCGGCCGGGTCGCGCTCGACGCCTCGGTCTCCGGCCCGTTCGCCAAGCCGACGTTCGAGCTGGCGATCGACCTCGATCCGCAGCAGGTCTGGCGGCGCAACGAGACCGAGCGCGCCGCGCGCCGCGCCGCGTCCGCCGCCAAGCTCAAGCGGCCCGAGGGCGAGCTCTTGCCCGGCGAGAACCCGCTGCGGCTCCGGCCGATCGGCAGCGACACCGTGATCGCCGCGCCCGGGGGCCTGATCAAGCTCGCCAACGGCTCGATCGGCTTCACCGACGTGCTCGTCCAGGTCCGCGACGAGCGCCACACCGACGACCAGGGCGAGCTGCACGTCGCCGGCAACATCGCGCTCGACGGCCTGACCCCGGCGAAGTGGTCGGTGTTCCTGACCGGCAAGATCGCCGGCAAGATGCTGCAGGTCATCGAGCCCAGCTTCGTGTCACAGGCCGACGGCCTGATCGCGATCGACCCCGGCGACCCGATCATCCTGTCGGGCGACGGCGCGAGCCCGAGCCTGTCGGGCACCTTGCTGTTCGACCACTTCTCGATCTTCCCGCGCGGCGTGCGCCGCGAGCTGACGTTCGCGAGCGGCAGCATCGAGATCAACACGGATCTAGGCGCCGACAAGAACCGGGCCTACACCGTCACGATCGCCGACGTGACCGGCGCGCTCGAGGACGGCAAGCTGTCGAACATCGGCGGCACGTTCCGGATCAAGAACGGCGCGGTCGAGCGGGCCAGCCTGCGGCTCAACGCCAGCAGCATCCCGTTCCACGTGCCGCAGACGCTCGACCTCACGCTGTCGGCGTCGAACATCGAGCTGGCGCTCGACGCGCCCGGCGCGCCCTGGCGGGTCACCGGCACGGTCAGCGTCGTCGACGGCGCGTACCTGCGCAACTTCGAGCTGACCGACCGGATCCAGGCGATCGGCGTCAACAGCGCGCCGAGCACGCCGTTCTGGGAGGAGTACCCCGCGCTCGGCTCGGCCGATCTCAACCTGACCCTGGTCGTGCAGCTGTTCGCGGTGCGCGACAACATCGCGACGATCGAGTTCCGCAGCGACCAGATGGCGATCACCGGCACGCCGCGCGACCCGCGGCTGTCGGGCCAGATCCGCGTCACCCACGGCGAGTTCCGGATCCCGGGCACGCGCGCGGCGTTCACCCGGACCACCGGCAGCGTCGATTTCGCCGAGAACCAGCCGGCCAATAACCCGGCGCTCAACGTGACCAGCGACGCCGATTATCGCGATCTGTCCGGCCAGGATCACGTGATCACCGCGACGATCGGCGGCAGCCTGCGGCTCCTGACCTGGGATCTCAAGACCTCGACCGGCTACAACAAGTCGCAGACCCTGTCGCTGCTCGTGCTCGGCAGGAACCAGGAGCAGCTGCGGCGCTCGCTGGGCGATCAGAACCTCGGCGGCGACCCGACCCGGGTCGATCCGACCACCAACCCGAGCCAGGGCTTCGCCGACCAGATCGTCAAGGATCTCGCCGGCGACTGGGTCAGCGACCTCCTGGGCAGCTCGCTGACCAAGCTGACCGGCCTCGACGTCCTGCGCATCGAGATCGGGTTTGGCTCGATCGGCTTTCACCTCGAGAAGAAGGTCTTCCAGAACCTCAAGGTCACCGGCGACGCCGAGCAGACGATCCGCGGCACGACGATCAAGGTCCAGTCCGAGATCAAGACGCCGTACCCGATCAGCTTGCAGGGCGGCTACCTCAACCAGAACTACTACGACCCGGCCGAGCAGGACATCGAGGACATCAACGTCAAGCTCGTGTATCGCGTGCTGATTCCATGATCCGCCGGCTGGTCATCGCGGCGCTCGCCGCGCTCGCGCTCGGCGCCCCGCGCGCGCTCGCCCAGCCGGAGACGCCGGTCACCTCGTCGCCGTTGCCCAACGCGACCGGCCCGACCCCCGGCTGCGTCCGGGCCCGGCCGGCCGCCCCGGCCGGCGGCGCCCTGCCCGAGACCCCGGTGACGTGGAACGACTTCGCCGTCGAGGGCAGGCTCCGTGACTCGTCCGACACCGTCCGCGCGCTGTTCGCGCCGGTGATGACCCGGCGGACGTCGCTGACCGACGCGTCGCGCGCCGACATCGTCAACACGGGGCTCAAGTTCGGCTACCACGTGCTGAAGATCGACCCGCGCGAGACCGCGAAGGGCACGCAGGCGGTGCTCGTGCTCGCGCCGGTCCAGATCGTGCGCAAGGTCGACGTCAAGGTCGACGTCAAGATCACCCAGTCGCTGTTCACCACCCTGCTCGACGACCAGGTCCGCCGCCGGATGGCGCTGCGGGTCGGCACGCCGATGCCGTACGACGCCGACGAGCGCGCCTGCCTGCTCGACGAGGAGCGGGCGCGGATCGCCGACTACCTGCACTTCGAGGAGGGTTACTTCGACGCCCAGATCGAGCACCAAGAGGTGCTGCGCGACGACGGCATCGAGCTCAAGGTCCGGATCACGCTCGGCGAGGAGTACACCACCGGCCAGGTCAAGATCGCCAACCAGCTCGCGCTGGCGACGACGATCGATCCGCGGGTCATCGTCCGCCAGTTCCACCACGACAGCGTGATCCTCAGCTCGCGGTTCACCCGACAGAGCCATCTCGAGGACATCCAGAAGGTCGTCAAGCTGCTGCAGAAGCGCGGGTTCCCGGCGGTCCGGGTCCACACCAGCTTCGAGCAGGATCCGGCCGGCTCGTTCAACCGCGCGACCCACAAGGTCGACTTCCAGGTCTACATCGACCCGCGCCGCCGCATCGACCTGGTGTTCGAGGGCAACGACCCCGACTCGGTGACCGAGGAGCAGCTGCGCGAGCAGCTGACGTTCGGCGCGGCGTCGAGCTCGGACGACGTCGAGGCCACCAACTCCGCGCACGCGATCGTGGCGTATCTCCAGAGCCGCGGCTGGTTCGACGCCCACGTGACGTGGAGCCGCGAGCGGTTCCAGAACCCGCGCGATCCGGCGGCGTCGTTCGACCGCATCACGTTCCAGATCGAGCAGGGCAACCGCCGGGCGGTGCGCGCGATCGCGTTCGCCGGCAACAAGGCGTTCACCGCCGACCAGCTCGAGGACGTGATCGGCACGACCCAGGAGAAGCTGTCGACGAGCCTGTTCGGCGGCAACACCAACGCGACCTCGGCCCAGCTCGCCGCCGACGTCGATCGCCTGACCCAGGAGTACCGGCGCGCCGGCTACCGCGACGCCCGGGTCCACGTCGAGGCCGCGACCGATCCGTCGGCGTTCGCGAGCGCGGCGCTGACCGCGGCGCTGGCGGCGGCCGACCGCGGCGACGGCCTGTACGTGCGCTACGTCGTCGACGAGGGCGAGCCGACCCTGCTCGCCGGGATCGAAGTCTCGATCAACGAGCACGGGACCGCCGGCACCGACCGCGACAACGGCCGCGTGTGCGGCCTGGCGCTGAACCAGCTCGGCGAGCTGTTCGGGGTCAAGCAGCTGGCCCGGGCCCGCGCGCCGGGCGGCCGGTGCGCCGCCCCGCTGCCGACCAGCGTCAAGTTCCGCGAGGACGACGCTGGCCTCACCCGCGACCAGCTCAAGAGCTACTTGTTCACCCGCGGCCGGCCGCGCGCCGACGTCGGCTACGAGGTCGCGGTCATCGCGCCCCACCGCGTGGTCGCCCGCTATACCTTGACCAACGTCCAGCCGCTGCAGATCGGCAAGGTCGTGGTCCGCGGCAACTTCCGGACCCGGAGCTCGATCATCCTGGGCGAGCTCGGGCTCAAGGAGGGCGCGCCGTTCACCCAGGACGCGCTCGCCGACGGCGCGCGCCGGCTGCGCAACACCGCGCTGTTCGACGCGGTCAGCGTCACGATGCCCGACCTCGACACCACCAACGACGGCGAGGTCAACGCGGTGGTCGAGGTCGTCGAGCGCTATGACTTCTTTGCCCAGGTCAACGCCGAGGCCGGCTACTCGAGCTACAACGGCGCGTTCCTCAAGCTGATCCCGTCGCTCAAGAACCTGTTCGGCGTCGGGATCTCGTTCGACATCGCCGGGACGATCGGCCTGGACCTCGCCGAGTATCTGCGCAACAACGACCTGCGGCTGCGCCAGCTCAGCGCCGAGTCGACCCTGCGCATCCCGCAGTGGCTGTCGCGCCGGATCTCGCCGGTCGAGTTCCAGACCGAGCTGACCGCGTACCACCGCCGCCAGGACACCCCGCAGTTCGGCCCGGTCACCACCGACGGCGTGACCCTGACCCTGTCGCGGACCTGGGAGCGCAAGCGGATCGGCAGCCGGCCGGCGCGCGCGATCACGACCGGCGTGCACTACGACTTCCGCCTGCGCGAGCGGCCGATCGACGTGCTGCGGCCGATCGGGGCCGACGACGACCAGACCCAGGTCCCGATCTCGACCCGGACCGGCTCGGTCGGCACGACGTTCGAGTGGGAGCAGCGGGTCGACCGCCAGGGCACGCTGTCGCCGCTGTCGCCCGAGGCCGGGTTCCGGCTCGAGGGCACCGCGTCGCTCGCCAGCCAGATCTTCGGCGGCCAGGACACGTTCCTCAAGCTGTCGGCGGCCGGCACCAAGTACTGGCCGATCGGCTCGAGCCTGGTGCTGCGCGGCGACCTGCGCTACGACCAGGGCATCCCGCTGGGCAGCGCGGTGCTGCTGCCCGAGGTCGAGCGGTTCTTCGCCGGCGGTGACGCCACGGTGCGCGGCTACGACGACGAGCGGCTGGCGACCGAGATCGTCCAGGTCGGCGTGCCGCCGTTCTCGCGGGGCAGCTTGAACCAGATCCGGATCCTGCCGG
>DASWOO010000077.1:0-4206 GCA_036404335.1 Kofleriaceae bacterium | reverse complement strand
CGCTACGAGGCCGAGCGCCGGCTGCGCGGCATCGACTCGCTCAAGGAGCACTTCGAGGCCGGCGCCGACGGCGTGGTCGTGCTCGACGACGGCGGCCGGATCCTGTTCGTCAACCGCGCGGCCGAGCGGATCACCGGGTTCGCGCGCGACGGCCTGGTCGGCGGCGAGCTGATCGATCTGGTCGGCGCCGACCACCGCACGCAGATTTCGGATACCGTGGCCAGGGTGCTCGCCGGCGTCAACGTCGATTCGTTCGACCTGCAATTATCGACGACCTCGGGCCAGCCGGTCTGGGTCTCGGTGTCGACCTCGACCGTGCTCGCCGGGACCGGCGCCGTGATCCTCGCGTTCCGCGACGTCACCGCCGAGCGCGCGCTCGAGCACGAGCTGCGCTCGACCAAGGAGTTCCTCGAGCGGCTGATCGACTCGACGGTCGACGCGATCATCGCCTCCGACCTGCGCGGCAACATCATCTTGTTCAACCAGGGCGCCGAGCGGCTGTTCGGCTACCGCGCGCGCGACGTGATCGGCAAGCTGCCGGTCGGGGAGCTGTACGAGCGCGGCGGCGGCCGGCAGATCATGCGGATGCTGCGCTCGACGTCGTACGGCGGGGTCGGCCGGCTCGAGCAGATCCGCCGCGAGGTCCGGATCGCCAGCGGCGAGGTCGTGCCGGTCAGCATGACCGCGTCGATGCTGTACGAGCTCGACCGCGAGGTCGCCACCGTCGGGATCCTGACCGACCTGCGCGAGCGGATTTGCATGGAGCAGCGGCTGCTCGACGCCCAGCAGAAGCTGCAGCTGTCGGAGAAGCAGGCGCTGGTCGCCGAGCTGGCCGGCGCGGCGGCGCACGAGCTCAACCAGCCGCTGACGTCGATCATGGCGTACGCGGAGCTGATCGAGCGGCAGAGCGCGCGGGACGCGAGCCACCTGCGCGCGGTCGGGGTCATCCTGTCGGAGGCGGAGCGCATGGCGGGGCTGGTGAAGAAGATCGGCAAGATCACCAAGTACGAGACCACGGACTACGTCGGCGACACCCGGATGCTCGATCTATCGCGCGCCGCGCCGGAGAGCGACCCGTCGATCTTCCTGCCGCCCGGTGACGACAGCCAGACCGGCGAGTTCCAGGCGGTGACCCCTGCCGGCGGCGTGCCGGCGATGCGGCCCAGCGTGTCGGACCTGCGCGCGCTCGGCGACCTCGAGGACAAGCCGTGACGTTCGCGCCGCCATCGGCCGAGGCCGAGCTCGCCGCGCTGCGCCACCTGGCGACCGAGCTGGGCGCGACGACCTCCGAGGAGGCGCTCGTCGGCCGCGCGCTCGACATCCTGGGCGAGCTCCTGCCCGGCCGGGCGCTGTGCGTGCGGGCGCTCGACATCCGGACCCGCGAGCCGGCGCATGGCTACGCGCGCCGCGCGCCGCTCCGGGCCGAGGCGCTGACCGAGCCGGTGGCGATCACCGAGGCCGCGCTCGCCCACGCGCGGCTGAGCGCGGCGGTCGCGGCCAGCGCGCGGCTGGTGATGCGCGAGCGCTGGGACTCGCCGTTCACCGGCGTGGCGACCGGGTTCGCGGTGCCGCTGGCGGCGGCGGGCGAGCTGTACGGCGTGCTCGACATCGGCTACGCGCCGGGCGCCGATGCGGGCCTCGCCGACGCGGCGTGCGCCCGGGCGTTCGGCGGGCACCTGGCGCTGGCGCTGCGCACCCGGCGGCTCGCCGACGACGCGCTCGGCCTGCGCGACTACCAGGCGCGGCTGCTCGAGCACGCCAGCGCGCTGATCCTCGGCGTCGATCGCACCTGGCGGATCACCGCGTGCAACCGCGCGCTGCTCGAGCTAGTCGGCGCGCCGCGCGAGGCGGTGCTCGGCCGCGACGTCCGCGACTTCATCACCAGCGAGCAGCGCCAGTACCTGACCTCGGCGTTCGCGGCGGCGCTGACCGGCCAGCACCACGGCGCGGTCACCGTCGCGCTGCCGAGCCGCAAGCTCGGCACGGTGCGCACCGTCTGGAGCATCGCGCCGGTCGGGCGCGGCGGCGCGGCGAGCACGATCGACGCCGTGGTCGCGATCGGCCAGGACCTGTCGCAGGTCGAGGCGCTGCAGCGCCAGGTCGTCCGCGCCGAGCGGCTGGCGACCCTGGGCGAGCTGGCGGCCGGCGTGGTCCACGAGCTCAACAATCCGCTGACCTCGATCACGGTGTACGCCGAGTACCTCGAGCGCAAGCTCGGCGGCCAGGGCACCGAGCCGGGCGACCTCGAGAAGCTGCGGCGGATCGGCGCGAGCGCGCAGCGGATCCTGCGGTTCTCGCGCGACCTGGTGCAGTACGCGCGGCCGTCGAGCCAGGACGTCGGGCCGATCGACCTGGCCGCGGTCGTCCGGCAGTCGGTGTCGATCTGCGAGCACCTGATCGAGCGCGGCGGGATCACGCTCGAGATCGAGGTCGATCCCGAGCTGCCGGTGATCCACGCGATCGGCGGCCAGCTCGAGCAGGTGCTGATCAACCTCATCACCAACGCGGTGCACGCGGTCGAGAACGGCGGGCGGGTCGAGGTCCGGGCCCAGGCCGACACGCCGTCGACCGTGCTGCTCGAGGTCGCGGACTCGGGGCCGGGCATCGCCGAGGCCGACCGCGACAAGATCTTCGAGCCGTTCTTCACGACCAAGCCCGACGGCAAGGGCACGGGGCTGGGCCTGCCGATCGTGCGCAACATCGTCGACCAGCACCGCGGCGAGATCCTGGTGCGGCGCTCGGAGCTCGGCGGTGCCGCGTTCCGCGTCATCCTGCCGGTATACTGAGCCTCGAGGGAGATCTCCCCGCGGGCGCCGCCGTCCGGTTGGCGGACATCGAGGGTTGCGCGCGAGATCGATCTTGGTAGTGTGGGCGCATGAAGCCCGATGCCCTGCTCGCGTTGCTCGAGGCGACCGCTGAGCCCCTCAAGGTGCGGGTCAGCTACGAGACCCTGCAGGCCAGCGTGATCCACGGCGGCGGGCTGTGCCGCGTAAAGGGCGAGTACCGGGTGATCGTCGACAAGCGCGCGACCGCCGAGGAGCGCTGTACGACGCTGGCGGCGGCCCTGGCCCAGGTGATCCAGCAGACCAAGCCGGATATCGCCGCGCTCGGGCTGTCGAGCAAGGTGCTCGAGGCGCTGAAGCTGCACGCGCCGCGCCGGACTCGCCCCGCGGCCTGATCGCGCTATGTTCACGGCGTGAGGCGATACGCGCTGCTCGCGTCGGTGATCGCGCTGGCCGGCTGCAAGCACAGCAAGCCGGCGCACAACCTCGATCTGGAGGCGATCCGGATCGCCGGGTACGCGACGCGGACCGACACCGTCGGAGACGGCAAGTTCGCGAGCACGGCGACGTTCGTGCTGGTCGACGCCGAGAACACGTCGGGCGCGGGCGCGTACGTCACGCTCGGCGGCGCGCTGATCGAGCAGGGCGGCGCCGTGCTCGGCCCGCTCAAGCCGCAGTCGCTGTGGGTGCCGGCGCACGAGGCGCGGACGTTCGCGCTGGTCGACAGCCAGCGCGCGCCGCGGCCGACCTCGACCTCGGCGCGGGTGGCGATCCAGGGCGCGGTCATCCCCGACGAGCCGCCGCGGGCGCACGTCGAGGATCTGCACACGTTCGACGACCACGGCAAGACGGTGGTCCAGGCCTACGTGGTCAACGCCGCGGACCGCATTGGCCAGCTGATGGTTGTCGGCTCGTTCCACGACGCGCAGGATCAGCCGATGACCCGGCCGTTCCAGATGGTCCAGCTCGGCCCGCACGATCGCCAGGTCGTGCAGTTCGTCGGGCCCAAGGGCTCGGCGCGCGGCGCGATCTTCGTCGGCGAGGCTATCTACTAGTCAGCTGGTCGATCATCGCTTCGAGGTCGGGCAGGAAGTAGGCGGCGGCCATCGCGCCCACGCCGAGGATCGCCAGCACCAGCACCATCCAGAACACGCGGCGCTTGCGGCCGGCGCTGGCGGCGCTGGCCGCGGGCGGTGCCGGGACCGCGGCGCCGACCACGGGGACGCCGCCCGAGTCGGTGACCGCGGGGGCCGGCGCCGAGCCGAGCACCCGCGCCGGGCCCGAGCCGGGCAGGGTGATCGCGTCGGACGGCCGCGACGTGCGCCGGGCGGGGCCGGGCGTGGCGTCGGCGAGGCGGGGCTTCTCGAACAGGTTGCCCGGCGGGACGATGATGACGCCCGGCGCCGGCATGCCCGGCGGCACC
>DASWOO010000076.1:0-11615 GCA_036404335.1 Kofleriaceae bacterium | reverse complement strand
TCCACGGGCAGCTCCGCTTGCCGAAGATCTGCGCCTTGATCGACGCATCGCCGAAGCCCTTGGCCGCCTTGGCCTGGGCTTTCTGCACCGCGTCGGGCGTGACCGCGGCCGCGGCCGCGACCTTCTCGGCGCGGACCTGCGCCTTCTGGACGGTTTGGTCCTTGGACTCGTAGCGCTGGCCGAACAGCTGGGCGAGGCGCTTGCGGGCCTGAACGTAGCGCGGATCGGTCGCGACCTTGTCCTGGAGATAGTCGCGCAGCTCGCCGCCCAGCTCGTCCGCGCGGTTGAGCGCGTCCAGAACCTTGCGGGTCGCCTGCGTCGTCCACTTGTCGTCTTTGCCTGACTCGGGCTCGGGCTGGGGCATAGGCGCTCCATACCACACCCCCCCACGCTGCCCGCAATCCATGCGGTAATTCCCCGAGTTTCCACGGGTCGCGCGCCTGCGAACGCGGTAAAATCCCGAGGGCGTGGAGGAACGTGTTGATAGTCGCAGGCTGTTGCTCATCGACGACAGCGAGATCGCGCTCGCGTACGCCGAGTCGGTGTTGCTCGACGTCGGGTTCGACGTGCGCGCGGTCAGCTCGCTCAGCGCGTTTCAAAACGTGCTCGCCGACTGGAAGCCGCACCTGATCGTCACCGATCTGTACATGCCGGAGATGAACGGCGCCGAGCTGTGCCAGTGGTTGCGCCGCCAGGTCGCGACCGCGCGGATCCCGATCGTGATCTGCTCGAGCGCGCCCGACGAGGAGCTCGCCCAGGTCGCGCGCCAGGTCGGCGCCGATGCGTATCTATCCAAGCTCGCCGGGCTCGACGCCCTGCCCGAGCGGCTCACCACCCTGTGCGACGAGATCCTGTGGTGACCGTCGGCAAGCGCATCCTGCTGGTCGACGACAGCGCGCTGATCCGCCAGTCGGCGGCGATGGCGCTCGACGCCGCGGGCTACGACGTCACGACGCGGTCGGCGTTCGACGAGCTGATCGAGCACGGCCACGACGGCTACGATCTGATCCTGATGGACGTGCAGATGCCGGAGCTGTACGGCGACGACGTCGCGTTCACCCTGCGGGGCGAGCGCGGCGTGACCACGCCGATCTATCTGTTCTCCAGCGTCGACGAGACCGAGCTGGCCGGGCTCGCCGCCGACGCCGGCGTCGATGGCTACATCCCCAAGGCGATCGGCCTCGACGAGCTGGTCGCGCGGGTCGACGCGATCTTCTCGGGCCAGCGCGCCTCGCACGTCTAGGTCGTCTGGGTCGTCTAGGTCATCTGGCGCTTGGCCTTGGTCGCGACGATCACGTCGAACGCGCCGGGCAGCACCTGGACGTCGACGAAGCCCAGCTCAGCCAGCGCGGCCGTGTACCACTCGACCTCGCGCAGCCGGCTGACGCAGCTATCGACGCCGATCAGGAAGTAGGTCCAGAACAGCTGGATCGCCAGCCGATCGGCGTTGCGGAACTCCTCGCAGATCGCGATCCGCGCGCCCGGCAGCAGCGCGTCGGCCGCGTTGCGCAAGAGCCCGCGCGCGACGTCCGCCGGCCAGTCGTGCAGCACGCGGATGAACGACAGCACGTCGTAGCCGCGCGGCAGCGGCTCGGCGAAGAAGTCGCCGGCGACGAAGCCCAGGCGGTGCGCCAGGCCGGTCGCCGCCGCCCGCGCGCGGACCAGCGGCGCGACCGCGCGCAGGTTGTAGATGTCGCAGCGCAGGCCCGGCAGCTCGGGCAGCACGGCCGCCGCGACCGTGCCGTCACCGCCGCCGACGTCGAGCCAGCTCGATGCCCCGCCGAACACCGCGCCTCGCCCGGCCCGCAGCGCCTCGATGATCGGCGGCGCGCCCGTCGCCATGCTGTGCTCGAAGCCGCGGACGTCGTCGCCCGACACCGGCGGCCACGCGAACCGCGCGTCGACCCCGCCGCGCAGCACGTCCGGCAGCCGGCCGTGCAGCTCGCGCCACGGGTAGCGGTTGCGGTCGCGCTCGATCGATTGCGCGCCGAGCACCGCGTCGGCCGCGTCGGCCAGGGGCTCGCGCGCCACGTAGCGCGCGTCGAGCACGTCGTCGGTCGGCTGGTCGCGCGACACCAGGCCCAGGCTCTCGAGCCCGTCGAGGAACTTGTACATCCGCAGCGGGCGCGCGCCGGTCGCGCCGGCCAGCTCGCGCAGGGTCACGGGCCCCGCGTCGAGCCGGGCCAGCACGCCGAGCTCGCGGGCCGCCGCCACCAGATCGAGCGCCTTATCGGCGTGGAACAGCACGCCGAGCAGCGCGCGCGCGTTCACGACGCCCTGCGCACGAGCCGGATCAGCTCGTCCATGAACCGATCGATCTCCTTGCCCGTCGAGTAGAAGTGCGGCGCGATCCGGATCCCGTCGCGGTAGCTGCACACCATGTTGGCCGCGACCAGCTCGCGCTGGACGTTGGCCGCGCCGGGGAACCGCAGCGAGACGATGCCGCCGCGCCGCGCATGCTCGCGGGGCGTCGCGATCGCCAGCCCGGCCTCGTCGGCGCGCGCGATGAGGTGATCGGTGTGGGCCAGCGACAGGCCGCGGATGGTCTCGAGCCCGAGGTCGCGGACCATCGCCAGCCCGGGCCGCGAGAACAGCACCGGCAGGATCGCCGGCGTGCCCGACGCGAACCGCCGCGCGTCGGGCGCGAACCCGGTCGCCGGCTGGAACGACAGCGGGTCGGCCGTCGCGATCCACCCCGTCGCCGCCGGGGTCAGCTGCGGGACCAGGCCCGGCCGGACATAGAGGAACGCGCTCTCGTACGAGCCGCACAGCCACTTGTGCGAGCCGGCGAGCAGGAAGTCGATGTCGAGCGCGGTGACGTCGATCGGCACGGCGCCGACCGACGCGTAGCCGTCGAGCAGGACCAGCGCGCCGACCTCGCGCGCCCGCCGGACGATCGGCGCCACGTCGAGCAGCGCGCCGGTCGCGAACGTCGCGTGCGACAGGCAGACCAGCTGGGTCCGCTCGTCGATCGCCGCGACCACGCCCTCGACGTCGATCGCCACGCCGTCGCGCGAGCCGACCGTCACGCGCTCGGCGCCGTAGCGCGCGAACGCATCGATCGTGAACGCGAACGACGGGAACTCCAGATCGCTGGTCACGATCCGCGGCCGCGCACGGTAGTCGAAACAGCTCAGCACCCGGCCGAACAGGCTCGCGAGGTTGGTGTCGCACACGACCGAGCCGGCCGGCGCGCCGAGCAACCCGGCCAGCGCGTTGGCGTGCTCGCCCAGCTGCGGCCACCACCGCTCCCACACCTCGTCGCGCCAGTGCGCCATCGTCCGCCAGTAGTCGTCGAGCACCAGCTTGGCCGAGCGCGGCGTCGCGCCGACCGAGTTGGCGTTCAGGTAGACGCAGGTCTCCAGCACCGGGAACTCGGCGCGGATGCTCGTCGCCGAGCGCTCGACCGGCGTGTCGCCCAGGCGCAGCCCGGTCGCCGGCGGGGGCGTCGTACCCAGCCCCGGCCGCGGGGCCTGCGCCTGCGGCTCGGCCGCGCGATCGGCGCCGGGCGCGAACCCGCCGTCGCGGGTCCACAGCTTGTTCATCTCGACCCGGACCTGCCACAGCTCGGCGAACAGCGGCCGCATCATCCGCGCGCCGAGCGCCACGGTCGGGAAGCCGTCGAGCGCCTTGACCGTCTTGTCGATCCCCAGCGTGCGCCGCACCAGCGTGAAGTGCTCCATCAGCCACGCCTGGAACGCGCCGTCCCAGTCGACGAACCGCTCCGCGACCCGGTGGATGTCGGCGAACCGCTCCGGGCTGCGGTAGACGTCGAGCAAGCTCGTGCCGCGCCGGGCGATCAGCCGGCCGAGCGCGTCGCCCGCCGCGTCCGCCGCCGCCAGGACCTGGTTGTAGCCCGGAGACTCCAGGCCACTTCCATTTCCCAGGCTGCGACGGATCGTCTGGAATCGATCCGGCGACAATGTAAAAAGCACGCGAATCTGCTCTTGCAGATTACGCTGCATCAACACAATTCTATCGAGTGCAGATAACGCGGCAAACACCGCTTCGCCGTCGATCTCCTCGATCAAGTTTGCCACTTCGAACGCGATACACTTGAGCCACAGCTCCTGGGTCTGATGCAGGATCTGGAACACCAGCTCGTCGGGCACGACGAGCGCGTCGCGCGGCGTCTGGAGCGCCAGCAGCTCTTGTGTGTGGAGATAGACCTCGTAATCCAGCTCGCCGCGACCCACGTCGCGGCGCAAGGTCTTGTTGTAAATTGGTACTTCGAGCGCTCGCCTCAGCTCTGCCGCCGCCTCACTCGGTCTCGCCATTGGTTACCCCCTGTGCAGTTCGTGCAACCGCCTCCCAATCGCCAACACTGATTCACTCTTAGAGATGAAGCCATCAGCACCGACCTGCAAGGCGAGAATGCGTAGTTTCGACTCTTCCCAGGCCGAATACAGAACTAACCGTGCGCGCGGCGCGACTTCGCGCGCGATCGCGATCGTGCGTTCCCCGGGCGCGTCCGGCATGTTGACGTCGATGAGCACGACATCTGGGGCAAACTTCGTCGCCTCGCTTGCCATCTCGGCGACCGAGGTCACGCCCCGGACCTCGAAGCCATCGCGAGACAGCCCGCGCTCCACCAGCTCGAGCTGCATGTCATCGTCATCAACCACTAGGACGCGCACGAGGTTCACGTTGTCTTACTCCGAGGCAGGTGCTTCTTGATCGCGCCGAGCAACACATCGCGCTCGATCGGCTTTGTAATGTAGTCGCAGCAGCCGGCTTCCGTCGCGCGGGTCTGGTCCTCCCGGCCGGCGTGGGCGGTCAGCGCGACCACCGGGATGTGCTTGACCGCCGGGTTGGCCTTGATCCGCCGCGTCGCCTCCCAGCCGTCGAGCCGGGGCAGCGACAGGTCCATCAGGATCAGGTCCGGCGCGTCGCGCACCGCGCGCTCGATGCCGTGCTCGCCATCCTCGGCCTCGATGACATCGTAGTCATTGACCAGATAGCGCCGCACGATGTCGCGATTCTGCGGCGAATCCTCCACATAGAGGATCCGTGGCAATCGGCCGCGCTCGACCACGCGCCGGGCCATCAGCAGCTGCTTGGCCTCGCGCACGACGTTATCGAGGGCCGTACCGCCCTTGTGTACGATGCGCGCCATGCCATCGCGCAGATTACGCTCTTCCTCGTTCGACAGGACTTTTCCAGTCAGGACGACCACGGGCATCTTCATACCCTCGGTGCGCAGCGAGCGCAGCACCTCGAACCCGTCGACTCCCGGCATCAGCAGGTCGAGGATCACCAGGCCCGGGGTCAGCACCCGCGCCCGGAGCAGCGCCTCCTCACCGTCGCGCGCCTCCACCGTCGAGTAGCCCGCGCGCCGCAGGTGGCGCGACACCACCTCGCGGGTCGACTCGTCGTCGTCGACGATCAGCACGTCGCCGGCCGACGGCAGGATCGCGCGCCGGACCACCGACACCAGCCGATCGGGCTCGACCGGCTTGACCAGGTACTCGCACGCGCCGAACGAGTAGCCGCGCGCGCGCTGCTCCTCGACCGACATCATGATCACCGGGATCTGCGACAGCACCGGATCGCTCTTGAGCTCGGCGAGCACGGTCCAGCCATCGAGCCGGGGTAAGTGGATGTCGAGCAAGATCACGGTCGGGCGCAGCTCGCGCGCCAGGGTCAGGCCCTCGACGCCGTCGCTCGCCGACACGACCTTGAACTGCTCGCTCTCGAGCTGGCCGCGCACCAGGTGCTGGACCATCGGATCGTCATCGATGATCAGCACGCTGAACGGCCCCTCGCTCGACATGGCCGGCAGCAGGCCGCTGGTGATCGCGGCGGCCGCATTGCGCCCGGTGGTCACGGTCTCGATCGAGTTGGGCAGCATCAGCACGAACTTCGAGCCGCGGCCGACCGAGCTGGTCACGGTCACGGTGCCGCCGAGCAGCAGCGCGACCTCCTTGACGATCGCCAGGCCCAGCCCGGTGCCGCCGACCTTGCGCCGCGACGAGCCATCGACCTGGCGGAACTTGTCGAAGATGAACGGCAGCTGATCGTCCGGGATGCCCGAGCCGGTGTCCTCGACCGAGATCATCAGGGTCGAGCCCTGCGGCTCGGCGGTCAGCACGATCTCGCCGGCGTCGGTGAACTTGGCCGCGTTCGACAGCAAGTTCAGGAGGACCTGCTTGATCTTGAGCGGGTCGACGAACACCTGCTTGACCAGGATCTCCGCGTTCAAGGTGACGTCCTTGCCCTTCAGGATCTCCTTGACGCTCGCCAGGCACTCGTCGGCGAGCTCGGTCAGATCGACCAGCTCCTTGACGATCTCGGCGCGGCCGGCCTCGATCTTCGACAGATCGAGGATGTCGTTGATCAGCGCCAGCAAGGTCCGGGCGTTGGCCTTGATCACCGACAGGTCGCGGCGGCCGTGCGGGGTCAGCCGCGTGCCCTCGTCGCGGATCAGCAGGTCGCAGTATCCGGTGATCGCATTGAGCGGCGTGCGGATCTCGTGCGAGAAGTTGGCCAGGAACTCGCTCTTGAGCCGGGCCGAGGCCTCGATCTCCCGGGCGCGCTCCTCCTCGACCTTCTTGGCGCGCGCGAGCTCGGCCGCCAGCCGATCGAGGTCCTCGTTCTGCTGCCGCGTGATCTCCATCAGCAGGGTGCGCTGCTGGAAGCTCGCGACGGCGCGCGCCGCGAGCGCGGTCTTGGCCTCGAGGTCCTGGCGCAGCTGGCGGTTCTCGCGCAGCAGCTCCTCGACGCGTTCGCCGGCGTCCTGGGTCACGCCGTGGCTCCGAACGCGAGCGCGGTGAGCGTGGTGTTGATGTGGAACCCGCAGTAGATCTCGAAGTGGACGTTCATGCCGACGCACGGCGGCGCGGAGTGGAACGCCCTGGACAGCTCGTCGGTCTTGCCGGTGCTCTCGGCGAACCACTTGCGGCCGCTGCAATGGAACAGCAGCGTCGCGCGCGGCGAGGCCACCCGCGACGGTAGCTCGGTCTCGAAGAACCGCCGGGTGCTCTCGGCGATGTCCGAGATCCGGACGAGCTCGAGCTCGGAGCCCTCCTCGATCATGTTGGCGAACAGGATCGAGCCGTCGTCGAGCGGCTTCCACGGCGCGCGGATGAAGTACTCGCGCCCGACCCGCAGCGCGGTCGGCCGGACCGCGAACCCGTTCGGCTTGCCGAACTCGAGGTCCTCGATGCCAACGCCGAGCAGGTCGGCGTAGCGCCGCGCGGCGGGCTGGCCGTCGATCTCGATCGCGCGCTTGGCGGTACCGTCGACCTTGGTGATCCGCAGGGTCTGGCCGGTCGGCTGGTACCAGTGCGAGCGCAGCGCGGCCCACGGCGCGTCGGTCTTGAACAGCGCGACCACCGCCGCGTCGGTCGCGACCTCGCCGTCGACGTGGACCATCGCCGATTGCTTCTCGGGATCCTGCTCGAGGTCCGAGGCGCCGCCGCCGACGGCGATCAGCGCCTGGTTCATCGACATCACGCCGAGCAGCAGCTCCTCCTTGCGGAACCGAAACCCGTCGTCGATGACCAGCGCGACGTGCTTGCGCGAGCCGAGCTCGTCGGCGCGGGTGCCGAGCTGCTGGGCGGCGCTGCGGATCGCGGTCTCGCCGGCGGTCGCCGCGTCGCGGCTCATGTCGCGGCCCAGGCCCAGGCCGACGTCGAAGTCGCCCCACAGCGCCGACGCGACCACGGTCCCCGAGTGCATGCCGTCGCGATCGATCTCGCCGCCGGTCGTGGCGCCGAGCAGCCGGGTCCCGGCGGGCAACCGCTCGCGCATCGCGCGGTTGAGCGCCAGCTGATCGCGGTCGCGCGAGGCGAACATCACGACCAGCTTGGGCACCGCGCTGCCGAGCTGCGAGCACAGGTCCTCGGCGGCGGCAGCGGCCTCGCGCGTCGTCGTCCGGGCATTGGCCATTTCAACACTGGGCATAATTCACGGTCTCCCTTCGGCTCACAAACCACTATGGGGATGGATCTGATGACATTCGGTCGTGCATGGCGCGAACGACTCCTTGCCGCCACCGACGTACATGCTCTGGATCGGACCGAACCGAGCGACGTGGTCAGCGGGATAGGACGTGTGGCACGACAGGCAGGCGGACTGGCTGGTGCGCTGGATGCTCGCCTTGGACAGGTGGCACAGCGCGCAGTTATCGAGCGGCGCCCCGCTGCCAATTCCGGAGAAAAGCCGGCGCGAGCGCGAGTGGATGAAGTGGGTCCGCACGTAGATCGGACCCTCGAGCTCGAACCCGAGCGGCGCGTGGCACCCCGCGCAGGCCGCGCGGTTGTCGTTGGCGTGCAGCACCGTGGACAGCGCCGATGGGCCGTTATGGCAGGCCTCGCACCGCCCGGTGGTCAGGACCGGCTCGGTGTGGACCGGCGAGCCGACCTGGATCTCGATCGTCCGGGTATACGGCACGTCCTCGCCCATGTACGTGCGGCGGCCCTTGACCGTCATCGCGTACGTCCCGGCCGGCGCGTCGGCCGGCAGGTGATGGGTCCAGGTATCGGGCACCGGCTGCGCCCAGCCCGCGTGGCCGGCGTCGAACGCGCCGCCGAACAGGTCGTGCGCGGTCGGGAACGTGTGGAACTGCGCGACCACGCCATCGCGCGCCAGCGTGCCGGCGTCTTGAACATCATCGGGACCGAGGAACTTTTCGAGCTCTGCAATCGAGCGGACCGGCTGCACGTTCTGCGCGGGACCGATCAGCTGGGCCATCATCATGCGTTCTAGGTGCTTGCGTCGCCAGTAGGTCGCCGTCGGATCGAAGAACGCCCGGTAATATTGAATCCCGGCCGGATTCGGTCCGTTGATGACCTCGTTATACGTCGGTAAAGCACCTGGCGCGTGCAGTCGATGGCCCTCGCCATCTTTCAGTGTCACGCGAAAAGTAATGTCGCTGCCCGGCGCGTAGCTACCGTCGGCGCGGGGCGCTGTGACAGCTTCGACATCGGCCTCGATTCCATAGCTGTACTGCGGCGCGGCCACCTGGGTGACCGGGATGGTGTAAACCTTCACCGGCTGCGTCAGCCAGGTCAACCGCAGCGCCGCCGTGTCCGCCGCGAGCGTGAACGCGCGGTCCGGCCGCATCGCGTTGCGCAGCTCGACCAGCGCTTCCTCCTCGAAGGCCTTGGCGCCGTCGCAACGCGTGACGGTGCGGCAGTCGCGCGTCCACTGGATCGCGCGGATCCGGCGATCGAAGAAGCCGTCGTACGCGCCGCGCGCGTGCTCGAGTCCGGTGCTGGTATAAAATGGCACTCCGATCGGAGTGCCGTTAACATCGAGCTGCTGGAGCTCGAACGCTGTGTCGGTATTCATCCAGTCAGCGTCGCGAAAAAACCGCCTACGCTGGAATGTGCCGTCACCATTGGCCAGCAGAATGAACTCTTGATCATTCTGCGTGATGCCATTCCATGCCAGGGCGGCGAAGTCATTATTGGCGGCGAGCCCCGCGACCCCCTGATCGCTGCTCGCCGTGATCGATGCTCGAAGATCGATCTGGTTGAGAAAGAATGTCTGGCCTTGCTTCAACTGGAGCGGCGTTGCGTGGCCGTTGTCGACCTCCAGCGCCAGTCCGACCGCGGGGTCGTCTCGATGGCGTCGGCCCTCAGCTTCAGCATCTCGTGCGGTACATCCAGCATTCGACAACGTACCCGCTCCTACCACTACCCCTACTGCCAATGCGGACAGCCTCATCTTCCCTCCTGTAATTTTTGGAATCCTTACGACGTGTTGCCGATACCCTCTCCAACGGCGACGATCACCTGTTCAAGCTCGCGGAGCGCGGCGACCAGGGTCGCGACGTCCGCGTCGGTGTGACTGGTATGAAGGTGCTTGGCCTTCTGCTCGCAATCGCGGGCGAGCGGCACGATGTGGCCCAGCCCGAGTAGCCCGGCTTCTCCCGCGAGCGTGTGCAGCTCGCGCATCGTCGTCTTGATCGCCGCGGGGTCGCGCTTGTCCGCGCTGTCGAGAGCGACCTTGATCCGTGTATGAGCCAGCGACACGAACTGCGGGAGAAACTTCGCGAGCAGATCTTCCATCAAGTGGCCTCGAGCAGCTCCCTGCAGCGCCGGACCAGCTCCGGCATCCCGGCGCCCTTGCAGACAAAGCCAGCCGCGTGCGCGCGCCGCGCCCGGTTGGCGAGCTCGCTCGGATCGAGGCTCGACACGAGCAGGATCGGCACGCGGACGTTGTACCAACCGACCAGGGTCGACGCGACGTCATCGCCGAACGCCTCCGGCATCTGCACGTCGACCAGGATCAGATCCGGATCGAACGCGACCCGCTGGCGCTCGAACGACGACAGATCCTCGGCGATCGCGACCTTGAAGCCCGCGGCCTCGAGCGCCGCGCGGGTCAGCGCCAGCGCGAACGGGCTGTCGTCGAACACCAGGATGCCCTTGCGCGCCGGCGCCTGGCGCGCCTGCTCGCGGTGCTCGGCGAGCATGCGCAGCGTGTTGAACAGATCGCGGAACACCAGCGGCTTGTCGACGAACAGATCCGCGCCGGCCGACAGCGTCGCCTCGCGCGCGTCGCGGCCGCCGACGCTGATCGCGACGATCGGCGTGTCCGCCAGCCGGCGATCGCCGCGCAGCCGGGCGATCAGCGACGCGCCGTCCTCGGCCGGCAGGAAGTAGTCGATGATGACCAGATCGTACGTCGAGTTCGCGAGCTTGCCCCACGCGTGCTCGGCGTCCTCGGCGTGATCGACCGCCAGCGCGCCCGGCCGCTCGAAGAACTTGGCCGTGCCGTGGGTGAACATGTCGCGGACCAGCACGCTGTCGTCGACCAGGAGGACGCGGCACGGCCGCTCCTCGGTGATCGCATTGGGCACCGGCGTGGCCAGCCGGCCGAGCAGCGAGTCCAGGGCCTGGTCGGCGCTGGTCGCGTCGTCGACCGAGGCCTGGCGATCGAACGTCAGCCGGATGCCGGCCTGCTCGCCCGGCTCGCCCGCCAGCCGGATATCGCTGATCCGCGCGACCACGACGACCGGATCGAGGATCCGCGGGAACGACAGCTTGAGCTTCACCGCGGTCCCGACGGCGGCGTGCCATTCGGTGACGACGAAGATCGATGTCGACGTCAGATCGAGGCCGTACGACACGACGGTCTCGGTGTCCGTGGTGATCTCCGCGCGGACGATGAAACGGCCTTTATGCGCTCCAGCCATGGCTTCCCTTCCCGATCGAACGTGCACCGTCGACGTAGCAGCGGCTACGAGAATGACATAGGACCGGAGGATGACTATTCACAAAAGTATATCCCACTGACAATTGCCAGATGTATGCCGACGGAAGGCAACGGGTGCCAGGCATTCCACAGGTATACCGAGTCATCACCAGCGTACGCTGGTCCACTACATTGCACCGACGGGGTTACGAGCGTGGGGCGTACTTCCGCAGCCGACGCTGCAGGGAGCTACGGTAGATGCCCAGGCGGCGGGCGGCCATCGAGACGTTGCCGTTGCAGTCGGCGAGCACGCGCATGATGTGCTCCCACTCCGCGCGGGCCAGGGTCGGCGTGTCCTCGAGATCGGGCTCCTCGGTGCTCTCCTCGATCCGCTGCAGGATCTCGCGGAACGTGATCGGCTTGAAGACCACGATATCCGCGCCCGCCCGGACCGCTGCGACGGCGGCGGC
>DASWOO010000075.1:0-2628 GCA_036404335.1 Kofleriaceae bacterium | reverse complement strand
TCCCGCGGATCGGCGTCAACTCGCTGCTGCCCGGCGCGCTGGCGTCGAGCCTGGTGACCACGGCGCAGCTCGACCCGTCGACCGCCGCGGCGATGGCGACGTCGGCCGACGCGCGCGACGTGCTGGCCTATGCGATCAGCTGCGCGCTCGATCCTTCACAGTCCTTCACATACGCCGTCGACGGCGTCGATGAGACGACGACCGGGGCGATGGCGGTCGCGCCGGCGTGGACGTCACGCGCGCTCACCGCCGGCGAGGCCGCGTGGGTCAGCGCGTGCGTGCTGTCACGCCTCAACCTGACCGGCGCCACGGTCTCGATCTCGGCGCGCGGCGATAGCCCTGGCTACGCCACGACCGCGGCCGAGCTCGCCGGCTATCAGATCGAGGAGGGCGCGTTCTGGGGCAACGTGTTCGTCGACGAGGGCGCGGTCGCCGGCAGCGCGTGCGACGGCGTCGACCAGGCCGCCGACGACAGCTACGGCGACCTGCCGCTGCGCCAGTGCGCGCAGCCCGCGACCGGCTCGGCGACGCAGACCCCGTGCGGTCTGCGCTACGCCGGGCTGTGCCGCGACGCGTGCGCCACGGCGACGAGCCCGTACGCCGGCTGCGCGGTGTCCGGTGACGCCGCCGACGCGTTCGTCGTCACGTCGTTCCTGTCTGGCGAGCCGCGCTAGGCCCGCAGATCGATGGTAAGAGTGCTCTATTGGACGGCTCTGAGACCATCGCCATCGCCGGTTACCAGCTCGACCGATTGATCGGCGAGGGCGGGTTTGGCCAGGTCTGGCTCGCGCGGCACGCCGGTGGCGGCGCGGCCGCGGCGCCGGTGGCGATCAAGGTCCTCCATCTCGAGCTGGTCCGCTCGGTCGACGCGCTGACCCGGTTCCAGCGCGAGCTCGAGGCGATCGAGCGGCTCGATCACCCCAACGTCGTGCGCGGCCTGGGTCACGGCACGCTCGCCGATGGCCGGCCGTACCTGCTGCTCGAGTACGTCGAGGGGCCGAGCCTGCGCGAGGTGCTGCACGAGCGTGGCGGCCTGCCGCCGGCCGAGACCCTGGCGATCCTCGAGCCGCTGTGCGATGCGCTGCAGGTCGCGCACGAGGCGGGGCTGGTCCACCGGGACGTCAAGGCCTCGAACGTGATCCTGGCGCGCGAGCCCGGCGGCGGGATGCGGCCGGTTCTGCTCGACTTCGGTCTGGTCAAGCTCGTCGACCAGATCGGCCCCGGCCTGACCTCGTCGCGCAGCATGCTCGGCACCCCGGCGGCGATGGCGCCGGAGCAGATGCGCGGCCAGCCGGTCGACGGCCGGACGGACATCTACGCGCTCGGCCTGCTCGCCTATCACACGCTGACCGGACAGCCGGCGTTCGGCGGCGCGCCGGGCGTGGTCCAGAGCTACCTGTCGGTTCACGGGCCGCGGCCCCGGCCGTCGACCAAGGTCGACATCGACCCGGCGATCGACGAGCCGATCGCCCGCGCCCTGGCCCCCGACCCCGGCGACCGGTTCCCCACCGCGCGCGCGTTCGGCGAGGCGATGCGCGCCGTGGTCCACGGCGGGGTCGGCGAGGACCTCGAGGTCGCCGTGCTCTATGTCGAGGGCGAGCCCGGTGACATCGCGACCGCGCTCGACGCGGCCCGCGCCCTGGGCCTGACCCTGGCCCTGTCCGCGCCTGACAGCATGCTGGCGGTGGTCCCGAGGTCGCGGCTCGACACTCCCGCCCTGCGCGACAGGCTCGCGGGATTGTCGACACAAGCGCGCGCGGCGATTGGGATTTCCCGGGCGGTGGTCAGCGGGCCGGTCGTCGACGGCCCGGCGCTCGACGTCGAGGGCTGGGCCCCGTATCCGCTGCCTGACGGTCTGTGGGTCGCGGACGGAATCTAACCTACCTGTTGGTAGATTCCGTACGCGTATTCGGCACTTGCAGCGCGATTCGGCTCTTGCGTCACGATTAGCGTAAGCCGATCCTCTCCGCATCGGAGGGTTATCGATGCGTCCAGCTTACAGCTTGTCAGTCGCAGTCCTGTCTTTCTCCGCGGCATGTGCAGAAATGCCCAGTGATGGGTTGCACGAATCCACTCAGACAGACGACCTCATGTCCAGCAACCGGATCGGGGTGAATCGAATCGGGGTGAATCGAATCGGGGTGAATCGGATCGGGGTGAACCGGATTGCGCTAAATCGAATTAGCAATAAGCGATTACGTGTCAATCTCGATTCTGCCGGTGAGCTGCTAGCAACCGATGAGGGTCGTGAGGTATTCTCGCTCGCTATGAGTTGTGCACTCGATGCTGACACCACGCTGGTGGCAACGATCGAGGGCAACGACTTCGAATTTGCGGGTGAGATCGGTCTGGCGACCCACTGGCTGGATCACCCGCTGGATGCGGTGGGCCAGGGCTGGGTGACGGCGTGCATGATCGCGCGCGCCAACGCCAACGAGGTCGCGATCCCGATCTCGATGCGCGGCCCGCACAAGGGGCTGGAGACCACGAGTGACGAGCGTGAGACGTTCCCCCTGGAAGAGGGCGCGTTCTTCGGCAACCTGTTCGGCCCGCTCGACGAGCCGAATCCCTGGTACGCGTGCCGCGGTCGGGCGCAGGCCAAGGGCGAGTACGGCGGCCTGGTGGAGC
>DASWOO010000074.1:0-1725 GCA_036404335.1 Kofleriaceae bacterium | reverse complement strand
GTCAAGCGGCCGATCAACGGCCAGAACTACGCGTCGTGCCGGGTGCTGGCGACCGTCACCAAGTTCTGGGACCTGCGGCGGTTCCCGCTCGACGATCATACGCTCGAGCTCGCGATCGAGGACAGCGAGCGCGACACCCGGACGGCGATCTACGAGCCCGACGTCGAGAACGCCACGGTCAGCCCGGAGCTCCAGGTCTCGGGCTGGACCGTCACCGGCTCGCGCAGCGGCGCGCGGATCCAGACCTATCACACCAACTACGGCGACACCTCGCTCGCCCACAACCGCGAGTCGACCTACGCGCGCTACGTGTTCGAGATCGACGTCGTGCGCCCGGGCTACGGCCGGTTCCTCAAGGTGTTCTTCGGCCTGTTCATCGCCGTGCTGATCTCGTGGTGCGCGTTCCACGTCCGGCCCAAGGAGTCGAGCCCGCGGGTCAGCCTCGGCGTCGGCGCCACGTTCGCGGCCGCCGCGGTCACCGTGGCGATCAACAACTCGCTGCCCGACACCAACGACGTCACCATGGCCGACAAGCTGATCATGTTGACGCTCGGCATCATCGTCGCGTCGGTCGCCGAGACCATCCTCGCCCTCGCCCTGGTCGCGCGCGGCAAGGACGCGGTGCAGCGCCGGCTCGACCGGATCTGCGCGATCGGCTTCCCGGTGTTCTATCTCGTGATGCTCGCGCTGATCATCCGCTGAGCTACGGGTGTGCGGCCGGCGCCGCGGCCGGGGCGCCGCCGCCGTAGGTCCGGCGGACCTCGTCGATCAGCGCGTGATCGGCGTCGGTGGTCTTGTTGGCTTCGCGCATCGTCTCGAACGTCTTCTCGCTGCTCGCGATCTTCTCCTCGGCCTCGTGCAGCTCGCCGCGCGCCTGCAGGTAGGTCGTCGCGATCAGCACGACGGATAACCCGCCGAGCGCCATCGCCAGGAACCACGCCGAGCGGCGGCGCAGCAAGAGCGCGATCGACGCGATCACGATGCCGAACTCGGCGGCGAGCTGGCCGCGCTCGTAGTGCTCCTGGCTCTCGACGTGCGAGACCACGAGCGGGTCGTACGCGTCGACCCAGATCAGCGCCGCCGCGGCCTCGCGCTCGTAGCGCTCCGCCGAGCCCGCCATCGCCAGCATGTCCCTGGCGTTGGTCCGGCCGGCCTCGGCCTCGGCGTGCAGGTTCTGCAGGCTGAGGATCGCCACCCGGTGCTTGACGTCCTGCGCCTGGAACTGCGCGTTGGCGTGCTGTTGATCGACCAGCGCCTGCGTCAGCTCGGTCCGCGCCCCGCCGACCTTGGCCGCGGCGAACGCGAGCAGGACGCCGAGGATCGCCATCGTGATCCCGACCGCCATCGACAGCCGGTCGCCACCATGGCCACTGTGCGCGACGTGGTGCGCGTGTTCGAGCTTCTCCGCAGCATGCCCCATGGCACCTGCGTAACATATCCAGCCGCGCGACTCACTCGGTGACGAGCGCGGGTCGCATCGCCAGCTGCCGCGCCGGCGCGCGCGCGGGGCGCAGACCCCTGTCGGGCAGCAGCAACGACTTCGGCGCGGCGGCGGCCGGGGGCGTCGGCGCGGCAGCCGGTGTAGCTGCGGGCGGCGGCGTATACCCGGGCTGCGGGCCCGCGCCGGGCGGCTGCAGATAGCCACCCGGCGGCGGCGGCGGCGGCGGCATATATCCGGGCGGCTGCGCGTAGCCACCCGGCGCCCGCGGCTGCGGCTGCGGTTGG
>DASWOO010000073.1:0-5446 GCA_036404335.1 Kofleriaceae bacterium | reverse complement strand
CGGTTCGGCGTCGAGCTGCCGGCGAAGTTCGTGCCGCCGCTGTTCGCCGCCGACCTGGCGCGCGCGGCGATCCGGCTGCGCGGCCGGGCGCCCGAGCGCCTGCTCGAGCTGCCGACCGCGTCGGACGAGCGGGTCGTGCTCGCGGTCCGGCTGATCTGCGCGGCGTCGAAGGCGGCGTACCAGCTGCGGCCCGAGCTGTGCGTCGCGATCGCGCTCAAGGCGGTGCGGCTGTGCTTGCGCCACGGCAACACCCGCGACTGCGCGATCGGCTATCTCGCGGTCGGCGTGGTGTTCCTCGGCGGCGTGCTCGGCCGCCACCAGACCGGCCACGCGTTCGGCCAGCTGTCGCTCGCGGTCGCCGACAAGTATGGCAATCACGCCCAGCTCGCCGAGCTGGCGTTCGTCGTCGGTTACTTCGGCACGTCGTGGCTGCGGCCGGCGACCGAGGCCGAGGCGCTGTGGCGCACGGCGTACGAGGCGGGGCTGCGCACTGGGGACCTGTTCCACACCGGCTGCGCCTGCGCCGGCACGGTGATGAGCCTGATGATGCGCGGCGCCCCGCTCGCGGCGGTGCGCGACGAGTCCGAGCGCCACGTCGAGCTGCTCGATCGCCGCGGGCTGCGCGAGCCGCTCGCGGTGCTGATGGCGGTGCGGCGGGCGCGGGCGGCGCTGGGCGGGGCGGTCGACGGCGAGACGCCGTGCGCCGAGGCCGAGCTCGACGACGCCGCGTTCGAGCAGCGGCTGGGCCAGCTCGGCTCCAAGCACTTCGCGCACTTTCACTACGTGCTGAAGACCCAGATCGCGTACCTGCGCGGCGACTACGCCGAGGCGGCGCGCGCGGCGAAGATCTCGGCGGGCTATCTCAAGGAGTCGCCGGGCATGCTGCACAGCGCCGAGCACGAGGTGTGGAGCGCGCTGGTCGCCGCGGCCCAGGCGACGACCGAGCCCGGCCGGCTGCGGCGCCGGTCGCTGATCCGCCAGGTCGTGCGCGCGCGCAACAAGCTCGCGGCGTGGGCCGCCGACTGCCCGGTCAACTTCGCGTCCAAGGCGCAGCTGGTCGCCGGCGAGCTCGCGCGCCTGCGCGGCGACCTCGCGGGCGCGGTGCGCTGCTTCGACGACGCCGTGGTCGCGGCCGAGGCGGCCGGCCACCTGCACATCGCGGGGCTCGCCCACGCGCTGGCGGCGCAGGCGAGCGCATCGGATCGGACCGTCCAGCCGGATCGCCTCGCGCTGGCGGGACAAGCGTACACACGGTGGGGTGCGCGCGCGCTCGCCGCGTCACTCGCGGCACATGAGTAACCCTGGGGGCACTGCGGATGAGCTATCTCGATACGCCTCGATTGCATATCGCCGGCCGATTCTTCACCGATCCATCGACCGTCAATAACGATCCGACGCATTACGATCCCGACTGCGTCCGGCCGTCGCCCTGGCAGGAGCCGATGGGCAATCACTACTTCCGGCTGGTCGACTGCACGGTGCGCTCGGCGCTGCGAGCCTCGGGCGAGCCGGCCGACAGCGATCCGGTGATCGGCGTGGCGTTCAACAGCGTGGACGGCTTCCCGGACGGTACGTTCCCGAACCAGAGCCCCGCGAAGATCGTCGATCTCGATGTTTACCAGCAGGGCGTGTCGACGATCTTCGGGCTGCGGCTGCAGCTGATCGATCAGGCGCTGTCGTTCCTGTACGGCTGGATGGATCCGGCCGCGCTCAACGGCATCTGGTTCCAGGCGGTGCTGCCGACCCGCGGCTGGAGCGAGGACTACGGCTGGGGCAGCTACGGCGGCGACGCCAACGCGTGCGGCGGCTTCCAGTCGGTGATCCGCGTGGCGGAGGCGAGCTGGACGCTCGGCAAGTCGGACGTGATCGACGAGCTGCACGTGGCGTGCGAGCAGATCACCGGCGCCGACGGCAAGCCGTACCGGCTGGTGTCGATCAAGTTCATCCTCGATGGCTACGACAACGTCGCCAGCCACGGCCCGACCTATCAGCACGGCCGGTTCACCGGCGCGATCGGCCCCTATCGCGCGAACGAGCCGATCGCGGTGCCGGCGCACAACCGCTGGCTGCAGCCCCGGCCGCTGCCCGACAAGTCGCAGTGGTGGATCCCGGCGCTGTACGGCGCGTCGTTCGTCCTCGATCCGGTGCGCAAGCGGCTGATCTTCGATCTCGGCAACTCGATCTGCCGGCAGACGGTCGGCGGCCCGCCGGTCGACCTCGGGACGCTGACCGCGATGGTCCACGGCACGGCGCTGGGCACCGTGGATTATTCGCAGTTCGCGTACGAGAACAACGCGGCGATCGCCGAGCTGCCGCTGACCGACGCGCAGGTCCAGCTGGTGCAGTCGGCGCCCGTGCAGCTGGTGACCAGCAAGACCGACCTGGGGCCGCAGACGCTGTTCCGCGAGGACCCGTCGGGCATGGCGTTCGCCGTCGACCAGCGGTCGCTGCGGATGACGAGCGAGGCCGGCAGCGCGCAGTCGAAGGCGTCGACCCGGGTGTACGTCACCGAGTGGGGCGTGCCCAAGGCGGGCGTGCAGTATCAGATGCTGATCCAGCCGGTGCACGGCGGCACGCCGAACGCGACGGTGCCGCCCAGCTCGCCGGGCGACACGCCGTCGGCCGAGGGCGCGCTCGCGGCGACGATCGGCGCGACCGACGCGTGCGGCTTCGCGACGATCGAGCTCGCGGCGGTGAAGGACCCGGGCAGCCGGACCCCCGAGCTCGACGGCCAGCTGTACTTCGTCTATCCGGTGACCGATCCGAGCGCGCCGTCGTACGCGCAGGAGCAGCTGCTGAGCGTGCTGCTGTGGTCGAGCTATCCGATCAACGAGGCGCCGACCTGGGACGAGATCGTCGCGATCAACGCGCCGTACATGAAGCTGTATCCCGCGATGAAGGCGCGGATCGATCTGACCGATCTGCACACGTTCACGGTGTTCACCGACAACCCGCCGTGGGCGCCGGTGTACCTGACGCCGGCGCACTACAACGTGCTGGGGATCAGCGCGGGCGCGATCCCGTTCTACATGTCGCGCGATCTCTCCGATCCGCGCTTCATGCCGGTCACGCGGGACATGTCGCCGAACAAGCTGACGACGATGCTGTACTTCTGCAAGAGCCTGCAGGCCAAGCTCGCGGGCGGTGGCTCGTGAGCGCGCGGCGGCTCGCGGTCGCCCTGATCATGCTCGGCTGCCAGGGCGGACCGGGGCAGGGCGGCTCGGTCACCGCCGGCAGCGGCGGGGCGACGAATGGCTCGGCGGGGAGCGACGCCGCCGGCAGCGGCTCGGGCTCGGCGCCGTCGGGCACCGGCTCGGGCTCCGACGTGCTCACGCCCGGCGCGCCGCCCGCGCCGCCGCCGACCCCGAACGCGCTGCCCTACACCCTCGAGCTCGTCGCGCCGGCGTGGGCGGGCACGAGCAGCCTGCCGGCGCTGCACGCGTACTCGCTCGGCCGGACCAAGGACGGCAAGCTGCTGATCGTCGGCGGGCGGATCACGCAGGGCCTGCACATGTTCACGTCGACCGATCCCAACTTTCCGCGCAAGAACACCAACTCGTCGCTGTGGGTGATCGATCCGAAGACCGGCGACAAGTGGAGCTTCGACACCGCGCAGCTCGGCGACGACCTCGCCGGCCCGCTGTCGGCGACCAACGCGCAGGGCTACCAGGATCCGGCGACCGATCAGCTGCTGATCGCCGGCGGCTACGGCTGGTCCGGCGACAACATGAAGACGTTCAACACGATCGTCAGCCTGCCGGTCAGCCAGGTCGCGGCGCAGATCACCGCGGCCCACCCCGATCCCGCGAGGATTAAGGCGCTGATCAAGCGCGGCACCGACCCGCGGTTCGCGGTCACCGGGGGCGCGCTGCGCAAGCTCGGCAGCACGTATTATCTATTGTTCGGCCAGAGCTTCCAGGGCCAGTACCGCGCGTTTGGCGGCAGCGACTTCACGCAGGCCTACGCCGACAAGATCGCGCAGTTCACGCTGCAGCCCAGCTCGCTCAAGATCCTGTCGTACGGCGAGCTGACCTCGAGCGACCCGAGCCACCCGTACCACCGGCGCGACGGCAACGTGATCGACAACGTCGATCCCGCGACCGGCGCCGAGCGGATCACGGCGTTCGGCGGCGTGTTCATGCCCGGCAAGATCGCGGCCTATACCAACCCGGTCTTCATCGACGCGAGCGGGCCGACCGTGGACAGCACCGATCAGCAGCGGTTCAGTCAGTATCAGTGTCCGGTGATCGTCGCCTACGATCCGGTCGCCAAGCTCGAGTACCACACGTTCGTCGGCGGGATCAGCGGCACCTGGTTCTCGCAGTCGCCGTCGCAGCACCAGGCCTATCTCCAGGTCACGGCTCAGGGCCGCAACGACGGCCTGCCGTTCATCGCCGACATCACCAGCTACGTCCAGAAGGCCGACGGCAGCTTCACCGAGTGGATCCTGCCGAGCCCGATCCCGGGCAACCAGCTGCTCGGCGCCAGCATCGACTTCGTGGTCGCCAACGCCGCGGTCGCCTCGGGCCTCGCCAGCGCCAAGGGCGTGCTCCACCTCGACAAGTGGCACGCCGGCGACCGCAAGCTGGTCGGCTATCTCTTCGGCGGCATCGCCGCCACCAACCCGCTGCCGCTCCAGCCCAACTCGGGCACGGTCGCGACCAACCAGCTGTTCGAGGTCTACGTCACCCTGTCGCCCTCGGCCGCGTACCCGGCCTCCGCCGGCCACGCGGCGGTCCAGAGCTCGCACCTGCAGATCCGCTAGGCCGCCCGCGTGACCCGCGCGGCGTAGCAGCCTTGCTTCGCGAAGTGGACGTGCAGGTAGGCGGCGCGTGGATCCTCGAGCAGCGCGCGGATCGCGCCGTCGAGGGCAGCGCCGTCGAGCACGTCGGCGGTGAGCATCATGCCGGCGCGGTCGAACGCGCGGACCGAGAGCAGGCGGCGGCGCAGCTGCTCGGGGATCTGGCCGACGGCGTCGTACTGCGTCTCGCCGCGCCGGACGTAGAGCGCGTGGCTCGCGCGGAACGGCGAGTCGACCGGATGGTGCTCGAAGTGGGTGAGGATCACCTCGTCGCCGGGCTCCGCGTCGGTCAGGCTGATCCGGCACGGGTAGCCGGGTCCGTCGGCGCGCTGGCGCACGGCGCGGTGGGCGGCGAGCTCGGCGTCGGTCATCGCGAACAGCCGCTGGAACGGCTCGGCGGGCAGGCCCTGGATGCGGTAGGTCATGCGATCACCGTGCGCCGGGTCGGGCGCCGCGGCACTCCGGTTCTTGCTCGGCAATCCCCGGGATCCGTCACGGGATCCATCGCGACCCCGGCCGCGCTGCGCAATTTTACCGCGCCAGCCGGCGCGCGATCCTGTGCGAAGACCTCCGTGCAGTGATAGCCAATCCCATCTTCAAGCTCACCCTCATCGCGGCATGCGCGCTGCCGGGCGCCGCCGGCTG
>DASWOO010000072.1:0-4708 GCA_036404335.1 Kofleriaceae bacterium | reverse complement strand
CTCGAAGTCCAAGTCCTCGTCGAAGATCCCCGGCCCGGCGCCGCGTACCACGCGCTGGAAGCTCGCCTGCGCCCTGCTGGCCGGGGTCGCCGGCTACGCTACCTTCGTGGCCCACCATGGCGCCCCCAACACCCCGGCCGCGATGGCCGCGTCGCGGACCGCGACCCTGCCGGCCCACCTGCGCCGGCCGCTGCACCTGAGCCCCGAGGCCGCCGGGGTCTCGCGCGAGGAGCTGGTCGACCGCGCGCTGCACGCCCGGTCGCTGCGCGAGCTCCTGCCGCTGACCGGCAAGCTGGGCGTGGTCGGCAACGACGACACCGTCGACCAACTCGCGCCGCTGCTCGCCGATCCCTGGCGCGGCGTCCCGGAGGCGATCCTCGGCTGCTACGGCGCGATCGCCACCGAGCACGCGGTCGCCGCGCTGGTCGAGCGCAGCGCCGACGACCGGCCGCAGGTCCGCGAGGCGGCGGTGCTCGCGCTCGGCGCCAGCCAGAGCGCCCAGGCCGAGGCCCGGCTGCTCGAGCTCGCCGGCAAGTCGGGCGACCCGGCCCAGCCCACGGCGATCGCCGCGCTGGGCAGCCTCGGCTCCGACGCCGCGCTCGCCGCGCTGATCGGCTTTGCCCAGGGCCAGGACCCGGCGGTCGGCGTCGCCGCGGTCACGGCGCTGAGCGACATCCGCAGCGAGGCGGCGACGACCGCGCTGCGCAAGCTGATCGACGCCCCCGACGTCCGGATCGCCTCGGCGGCGATCAGCGCGATCGACGTGGTCGACGACGCGATGCTCGCCCGGCTGACCCAGGTCGTCGCGGCCGGCAGCAGCGAGCTGCGCCACGCCGCGCTCGCCACCCTGGCCCGGGCCGGCGAGGCCGCGCTGCCGGTGCTGCGAACCGCGGCGCTGCACGGCGACACCAGCGGCCGCATCGCCGCGATCTCGGCGATCGGCGCGCTGGGCGGGCCCAAGGCGGTCCAGGCGCTGGGCGAGATCCTGAACACCGGCGACCGGATCTCGGCGAGGGCGGCGGTCGGCGCCCTGGTCGCCATCGGCGGCAAGGACGCCCGCGAGCTCCTGATCAACGCCGCGCTCGGCGAGCGCGCCCAGCTGACCGGCGCGCTCGCCCAGGTCGCCAAGCTCGACGGCGACGACGTCGATCAGGCGCTGCTCACCGTGCTCAAGTCGGGCAGCAGCGCCGACAAGCGCACCGCGCTGCCCCGGCTGGTCAAGACCGGCAACCCCGAAGCGCTGCAGCTAGCGATCGGCATGGCCGAGCACGGCTCGAGCATCGACAAGGCGCTGGCGATGGACGTGCTCGCCGACTCGGGCTCGCCCCGGGCGCTCCAGGCGCTGTTCGACGTCGCCGGCAAGAGCCACGGCCAGAGCCGGAGCTCGGCGCTGACGGCGCTGGCCCAGGCGCGGCCCAACGATCCGACGCTGCACCAGCTGCTCAGCGACTCGCTGCTGTCCGGCCACGGCGACGAGGCCCAGGTCGCCGCCTCGCTGCTCGGCCGGCTCGGCACCGACAGCGCGCGCCAGACCCTGATCGCCGCGCTCGGAAGCAAGGACAAGCAGGTCGCCGACACGGCCGCCCAGGCGCTCGGCCAGCTCGGCATGTCCGACTCGGTCAAGACGGCGATGCTGTCGGCGGCGCAGACCCGGCCCGAGCTCAAGCAACAGATCGCCAGCCAGCTGCTCGGCGCCGGCGCGCCCGAGGGCCTGCGGCTCGCCGAGGACGTGCTCGCCGGCAGCGACACCGACGCGGCGCAGCAGATGGTGTGGGCGCTGGCGTCGTCGAGCTCGGTCGAGGCCCGCACGCTGATCGAGCGCCAGGTCGACGCCAAGGACCCGCAGCTCCGGATCGCGGCGATCGGCTCGTTGACCCAGAACGCCGACGACCGGGCGACCGACACCCTGCTGCGGCTGTCGCACGACCCCGACGCGGCGGTGCGCACCCAGGCGATGGCGGGCCTGGGCCAGCTCGGCTCCGACCGGGCGCAGACCGCGCTGTTCGACGCGGCGCACGCGGCCAAGCCCGAGGACCGGATCGCCGCGATCAACGGCCTGGCCTCGGTCGACGACCCGCGCGCGTCGGCGCAGATGGCCCAGCTGATCCGCGACGCCGATCCGGGCGTCGCCCAGGCCGCGATCATCCAGTCGTACAACGGCGGCCCCGAGGTCGACACCGCCCTGGTCCAGCTGATCAACGACCCGCGCGCCGCGGCCGAGGTCAAGCAGATGGCCGCCACCCAGCTGCGCAACCGCGACGCCACCCTCGACGCGACGACCGAGGCGGCGGTCAACCAGCTCGCCGGCGCGTATGGCGGCGCGGGCTACGGCGGCCGGGTCCACGCCCGGTCGCTGATCAACGAAGTGGTCGACTAGAACGAGCCGCTGGTCGACGACGACGGCACCGCGTCGCCGTCCTTCCACAGCCCGGGCTGGCGGCCGCGGGAGTCCGGGCCGGTCACCAGCGGTTGGCTCGCGAGCGGGCCGCCGTACGCGGCCGCGTACCAGCTCCGGTTGGTCGGGAACAGCCCCCAGGCGGCGCCCCAGCCGGGGATCGCGGTCAGATCGGGCGCGGTGGCCTCGACGGTGGCCGCGCCGCCGAGCCAGGCCGCCGAGTAGTACATCGTCCAGAACCGGTACGCGCTCGCGGCGCCGGCGGCCATCGAGCTCGAGTAGCTGACGTAGTAGTAGCGCGCGTAGCCCTGGACGGGGAGGCTCATCGCCGGCATGGCGTACGGCGTGGTCGAGGCCACCGTCGGCGCGGCGGGCAAGAACGCGGCGGGCAGGGTGAGGGTCTGGGCCGTCGGGGTCTTGAAGTAACGGCGCATCTGCCGGTACGTCGAGTTCGCGCTCGAGCTCAGCGACACCAGCGAGAGCCCGTCGCCGACCCGGTCCGCGGGCACGACGCGATAGGTCGGCAGCGCGGTCGACGACGACTCGATCGAGAAGTTGGTCCCGTGCTCGTCGATGTACGTCGTCGACACGAACGGCGAGGTCGCGGTCGGATCGATGGTCAGGCTGCTCTCCGACGGCAACACCTGGGTGTTGATGTCGATCGCGAAGCTCTGGCCGTCGGCGAACGTCGGCTTCTGCAGCACGAGCCCGATCGGCCGGGAGCTCGCGGCGGCGCGGTGGACGGCGAGCAGGGTGCCCGGGCCGGCCTGGGCCGGCATGTTCCAGGTCGTGACCGCGCCACCGTAGGTGCTGATGCCGTCGGCGACCTGCACGGAGTCGCCCATCGGCAGGTTGGTCACCGTGCCGGTGATCGCGACGTTGGCCTGCGTGGCGGAGCTGGCGCACTCCTCGCTGGCGGTCAGCGAGGTGCCGTCGCTGACCGCGTAGTGGTAGAGCTGGACGTAGACGATCGGCGTCCCGGTCAGCCGCTCGCAGGCGATCAGCAGGGTGTAGCGCGGCTGGCTGACGCTCAGGCTGTAGACGCCGGCGTTGCCGGGCACGGCCTGCCACGCGCCGTCGCCGTCCTGGTAGGCGACCAGCCCGGTGTTGACCGGGCCGCCGCCGTAGAGCTGGTTGGTCAGCGTGATCGCGGTCGGCCCGGGCGGCGCGTCGGGCGGCGTCGACATCGCCGCGTCGGGCGTGTCGGACGCGACCTTGCCGCACGCCGCGGCTGCGAGCACCCCGAGGGACAACCAGCGGGACAACGAGACCATGGCGGGGATTGTCGCCCGGCCGCGGGCCGGATCGCCACCGCTACGGCGGTCAGCGTGACCAAAGTCCGGTCAGGCCGGCAGGAACACGCGAAACACCGTGCCGCCGGCCTCGGGAGCGTCGACGTCGATCCAGCCGTCGTGCTCCTTGACGATGCCCGACACCACGGCCAGGCCCAGGCCGGTGCCGCCCTGGCCCTCCTTGGTCGTGTAGAACGGGTCGAAGATCCGGTCGCGGATCTCGGCGGGGATGCCGACCCCGCTGTCGGTCACCGCGAACGACACGAAGTCCTGCTCGGCGCCGCCCTCCAGGCCCGGCCGGGTCCGCCGCGTGGTCGCGGTCTCGACCACCAGCGAGCCGCCGTCGGGCATCGCCTGGACCGCGTTGAGCAGGAGGTTGATCAGCACCTGCTGCAGCCGGTCCGAGTCGCCGGCGACCCGGGCTGGACCTTGGCGCTCGAGCCGGACCTTGACCTTGGCGCTCGAGAACTGGCCGGCGAGCAGCTCGATCGTCGACTGGGCGATGTCGTTGAGGTTGACCTCGGCGGCGGCCTGGGTGCCGACCTTGCGCCGGGTGAAGTCGAGCAGGCGCTGGATGATCCGGGTGATCCGCGCGGTCTGCTCGGCGATGATCCCGGCGTTCTTCTCCACCACCTCGGGATCCTTGGACTTGCGCTGGATCGACCGGGCGCGCCCGGCGATCACGTTGAGCGGCGTGCCGACCTCGTGCGCGATCTCGGCGGCGAGCTGGCCGAGGGTCGCGAGCTTCTCGGTCTGGCCCAGCCGCTGCTCGAGCGCGAGCTTGGCCTCGTTCTGGCGCTGGGTCTCGCCCCGCGACTCGCGCAGCGAGAACGTCATCTCGTTGAACCGGGTCGCGATCGCGCCGATCTCGTCGTCGCGCTCGGACAGGATGACGTGCGACAGGTCGCCCTTGGCGACGTCATCGATGCCGGTCAGCAGCTTGGTGATCGGCCGGCTGACCAGCCGCGACGCGAACGCGCCGGTCATCAGCGTGGTCACCCCGACGATCAGCAGCGCCAGG
>DASWOO010000071.1:0-7221 GCA_036404335.1 Kofleriaceae bacterium | reverse complement strand
GATCTACTTCGAGTACAACTCCGCCAAGATCCAGTCGCGGTCGTTCCCGATCCTCGACGCGGTGGCGGCGACGCTGCAGGGCAACCCGAGCATCCAGCTGATCGAGATCCAGGGCCACACCGACGAGCGCGGCGACGACGCGTACAACCTCGACCTGTCCGACCGGCGCTCGAAGTCGGTCATGCAGTACCTGGTCGACAAGGGCGTGGCCCAGCCGCGGTTGACCGCGCAGGGCTACGGCGAGACCCAGCCGCTCGACCGCGGTCACAACGAGAAGGCGTGGGCCAAGAACCGGCGCGTCGCGTTCCTGATCATCAAGCGCGCGGCCGAGTAACTGGCACGGCGAACGTCTCGCGCTAGGGTTTTCTCATGATCCGTCTTGTCCTGTACCTGGTGGTCGCGGTCGTCATCGTGTGGTTCGCGATCACCGTGCCGCTCGGCAAGCGGACCCTCGTCGGTCACGTCCGCGCGATCTGGCACACCGAGCAGGTCCAGGACCTCAAGGACGGCGTCAAGGAGAAGGCCGGCCCGGCGGTCGACCGCGTCGAGCGCGGCCTCAAGGCCGGCTACCACGAGGCCACCGGCTCGGGCTCCGATGGCGCCGCCCCCCCGGACGCGGGCGGCTCGTGAAGTTCCCGCTGACCGAGCAGCTGATCGACGAGGCCCGCCGGTTCTCGCTGCGCTCGGCCTGCCGCGACTGCTTCTACTGGCGCCCGGCCCGTGGCTCCGAGCCTGCGCCCGGCGCCTGCGCCCACGACTGGCCCGACGAGGGCCAGCGCCGCTGGCCGATCGACGCGCCCGACCCCGACGGCACCCGGCCGACCGAGGTCGCGTTCTGCAAAGAGTTCGAGCTGCGCTGACTACGGCTTCTGGAACGTTCCGACCAGCTCGGTGTGCGCGATCATGTGCGCGGTGATCGCCGTGATCGCGTCGGCCGCGGTCGTGGCCGCGCTGGCGCCCGGCAGGGTCGCGACGTCGAGCGCGTAGAGCGTGAAGTGATACGTGTGCTGCGCCGGCGGGCACGGCCCGTAGTAGCCAGTCGCGCCCTGCTGGCTCTTGGTCTGATGCGCACCGATGACGTTGCCGGGCGCGTACGCGTTCTCGACGTGCGCCGGCAGCCCGGCCAGGGTCGGCGGGATGTCGTAGATCACCCAGTGCTTGAAGCTCCCGGCGTCCGGATCGATCAGCGTCAGCGCCAGGCCTTGCGCGGCGGCCGGCACGTTCGCCCAGGTCAGCACCGGCGACGTGTTCACGCCGCTGCAGGAATTCTCAACCGGGATCGCCGTGCCGTCGGCGAACGTGCTGGTCAGCTTGAACACGCCCGGCTGGCTTCCGCCATCGCCCGGCGTGCCGCTGTCGCCCGGCGTGCCGCTGTCGACCCGCGTGGCGGCGTCCGGTGCCGGGCTATCGCTGCTGCTACCGCAGCCAACCATCACCAGGCCGAGTCCGATCAGGGCGCGCTTCATGGGCGCGCAGCATTAGCACCAAAATCGCGACGAAGACGTCACCCAGATCACAGCGACGCCGATGCCGAGCAGCATGATCGTCACGACGACCATCCACGCCACGTCGCGCAGCACGACGTGAGCCTCGAGGGGCTCGGCGTCGAGCGTGCGGAGGTAGCAGTAGTAGTCGAGGTCGTTCATGGGGATGCCTCGCGCAGGGAGTGCCGGCGAGCTGGGCGCAGCATGGCCTGATTGGAATAATCAAATTTGACTAAGTTGTCAACCGGCGATGGTCGACCAGCACGCCTGCCGTTGTCGCCGGCAAGGCTGACGGCGTTCTGTCAGGGTTGTTTGCGGCGGTCGATTTCTCGAGCCGATGTGGAGATCGGCGAGGATCGGCCGCGGCGCAGGGCTTGGCCGCGGCGCAGGGCTTGGCCGCGGCGCAGGCCCCGGGGGGCGTCAGGTGAAGGTCGCGGGCAGCCGGGCGCAGGTCAGCCGGCGGAGGTGCCGCAGCTCGGGCAGAACTTCGCGTTGGCCGCGAGCTGGCCGCCGCAGCCGGTGCAGAACGCCTTGGTCGCCGTCGCGGTGCCGACCGGCTTGCCGCAGCTCGCGCAGAACCTGGCGCCCGGGGCGATGCTGGCGCGGCAGCCGGGGCATTGCGCGACGATCTCGGCCGTCGGGTTGAAGTCCGCCACCTGGTCGACCTTGCGCAGCTTGTCGGCGACCTGCTGCGCGGCGATCTGCGCCTGCTGCGCGGCGGCCTCCTCGGCGAGGTTGGGCGCGCAGGTCTCGCACAGCTGGCGCTGATCGTTCCAGCACACCTCGGGGCAGACCCAGTGGCCGCACCGCGTGCACTGGTGGAACTTCGGCTTGATCTCCTCGATCGCCTCGCGGAACGCGGTGTCCCACGCCTGGCCGCGCAGGCCGTCCTTCATGTAGTCGGTGGCCTGGCCGGCCGACCACATGCTGCCGCCGAACAGGGCGCCGAGACCCTTGGCGATCTTCGAGCCGACGCCGAGCTTCGACATGTGGAACGTCGAGCGGTAGCCATTGCCGCACTTGTCGCAATGGAACTCGAACTGATACCCGGTGTCGTTGCTGTGGTCGGTGTAATTCCGCGTGAACGCAGTAGCCGGCATCGCGGCCAGTGTACCCGATCTCAGGTCGGCAGCGCGCGCGGCGGATGGCGGACGAGCGCGACCGCCAGCTCGGCCGCGACCGCCGCGTTGTGCAGCGCCAGCGCGCGGTTGGCGCGGATCGATGCCCCACCGGTGACCTGGGCGAGCCGCGCGAGCAGGAACGGCGTCAGCCGCTTGCCGACGATGCGGCCGGCGGTCGCTTCGGCCAGCGCGGTGGCGATCGCGATGTCGATCGACGTGGCGTCGAGCGCGTCGGCGGCGGGGATCGGGTTGCACACCAGGATGCCGCCGGCGGCCGCGGCGTCGGCGTCGTGCCAGCGCGCGCGGGCGATCCGTGCCAGCTCGTCGGCGGTGTCGACGCGGTGATCGAGCGCGACGCCCGACACCGCGGTGTAGAACGCCGGGAACTCGGCCGTGCGATAGCCGATGATCAGCACGCCGAGGCTCTCGAGCTGCTCCACGGTGCGCGGCAGGTCGAGGATCGCCTTGGCCCCTGCCGAGACCACGGCGATCCGGGTGCGGGCCAGCGCCAGGAGATCGTGCGACACGTCCCCGGCGTCGCCGCGGTGCACGCCGCCGATGCCGCCGGTCGCGAACACCTCGATGCCGGCGCGCGCCGCGAGCACGCAGGTCGCGCTGACCGTGGTCGCCGCCGACGAGCCGCGCGCGACGTGCACGGCCAGGTCGGTCGCGCCGGCCTTGGCGAAGCGCGCGCCGTCGCGGGCGACGCGCTCCAGGGTCTGGGCGTCGAGCCCGGCGCAGGCCTCGCCGTCGACCACGGCGATCGTCGCCGGCACCGCGCCGGCGCCGCGCACCGCCGTCTCGAGCTCGCGGGCGATCGCCAGGTTGTCCGGCCACGGCAGGCCGTGGGCGATGATCGTCGATTCGAGCGCCACGATCGGCTGACGAGCGGCGCGCGCGGCCGCGACCTCGGGAGAGAGCTTCACGGTCACCCCCAGGTTATCGGCGATCACCGGGCCTGCCGTACAGGGCAGTCGTGCTACGCGTTGACAGGAGATGTCGTCCACCACCCGCCTCCTGGTCCTCGGCGTGGTGCGCGTCTTCCAGCCGGTCCACGGCTACGAGGTCCGCCGCGAGCTCAACAGCTGGCGCGCCGAGGAGTGGGCGTCGGTCAAGCCGGGTTCGATCTACAACGCGCTCAAGTCGCTGACCTCGGACGGCATGCTCGAGGTCGTCGGCACCGATCAGGTCGGCGGCCGGCCCGAGCGCACGACCTACCGGCTGACCGCCGCCGGCGACGAGGAGCTGCGCGCGCTGCTGCGCGGCGCGTGGTGGACCGTGGACCCGGTCACCGATCCGCTGATGGCGGCGGTCAGCTTCCTCGGCCTGATGAAGCGCGACGAGGCGATCGCGGCGCTCGAGGAGCGGATCACGCACATCCGCGGCCAGCTGCGCCACGGCGAGTTCGTGCTCGCCCAGCACGACGGCTCGGATTCGCCGGCGCACGTCCGCGAGATGATGCGGCTGATGAGCGCGCGCATGGCGTCGGAGATCGCCTGGGCCGAAACGTTCATCGCCCGGCTCCGCGCCGGCGAGTACGTCACGCTCGGCGATCCGCCGTGGCAGCGGGCTGTGGCCGCCCCCGTGACCCGCGCGCGCAAGCCGGCCGCGTCCGGGCGGCGGACGAAGCGCTGACTACTTCTTGAGCAGCGCCGCGGTCGCGGACGCGAGCTGCGGCTCGGCCAGGCCGAAGCACTCGCGGAGCACGCCGGCGACCTCGGGCTCGGAGCCGCTGGCGACGGCGGTGCGCAGGCCCATCGCCTTGCCCATGAACGCCGGGCCGGCGGCCACGGCCTGCGCCTGGAAGTACTGGGCGGCGGTCGCGGCCGCGGCGGGTTCGAGCCCCAGCAGGGTCTCGAGCACGGTGGCGGCGGCGGGGACGTCGCCCTTCATGATCTGGGCGGCGAAGTCGCGAAAGGTCAGCTCGGCCATGCGCCGGTTATCGCACGGCCGATCCGAGATTGCCCGAGCCGGACCTGCCCGAGGCTGGCACTTGACTTGAAGTCTCTCGGAGTTACGGAGGAGATCATGCCGAACCCGAACCTGTACGCGACTTATCCGTCTGGCGATGTGCACGCCAGACCCGGGTACGGCGAGGCGCCAAGCGGAGCCCCTGCCCCAGCCGCGCGCCCACGCACAGGAGAAACTGTGATCCAGGCCGACGCGTCGGCGGAAATGCCGCCGATCGACGCACAGCAGGCCGTCAATCGCGCGACCGGTGACGCCGTCAACGATGGCGGCGTCGAGCGGCAAGCGGCGCTCCGCGCGCTGCGCAGCCTCGAGGCGACCGAGGCGCGGCTGACGCGCAACGCCGCCCGCGAGGTCGAGGACGCCAAGGCCAAGCTCGTGCAGGACATGCTGCCGGTGCTCGACAACCTCGACCGCACCCTGCGCGCGGCGCAGGATCACCGCGCCGATCCGGCGATGCTCGAGGGCGTCCGCATGGTGCGCGCGCAGCTCGAGGCCGTGCTGCGCGGCTATGGCGTCGAGCGCGTCGAGGCCCTCGGCCAGCGGTTCGACCCGACGCTTCACGAGGCGATCGGCGTCACGCAGGTCGGCGAGCCGTCGCGCCATGGCGTCGTCGTGCAGCAGGCCGAGCCGGGCTATCGGTTCGGCGGCCGGCTGCTGCGACCGGCCAAGGTCAGCGTCGGCAAGCTCGCGGCGCCGGCCTACGCCCAGCCGGCGTCGCCGTACTGGCGGTGATCAGATCGCGCGGAGGTAATCGCGCAACAGCTCGGACGCGTCGCCGGGGACCAGCTCGGTCGGCGCGCGCAGGTACGCGCGCGCGGCGCGGGTGAAGTCGGCGATCTGCGCGAGCACGGCGCGCTCGCCGTCGCGGACGCGCAGGTGACCGGGGTCGCCGGGCGCGTCGGTCAGCGCGGCGAAGGCGCGGCCGGCGGCGGTCGCGAGCACGCCGAGCGCGGCGGCCTCGTGGCCGGTGTCGAGCCACGGCAGATCGCCGTACGGCGTGAGCCCGAGCCCCCGGATCCGGGCGCGATCCTCGGCGGTCGAGGCCAGCAGCCGCGCGACCGACAGCGCGCGCTGGAACCGGTCGTCGAACACGCCGCTGACGCGCAGCTGGATCGGCGAGGCGAAGCCCCACAGCAGCCGCGCCGCCGTCGCGTTGATCGGATCGGCCGGGCGCTCGAACCGCAGGCTCGCCTCGTTGGCCGGGTTGTCCGGCAGGACGAAGCCGAAGTGCACGAACAGGTGCGTGTTGCTGCGCACGCCGTACGGGAAGCAGACCTCGGCGCCGGCGGCGATCGCGCGCTCGGTGCGGACCACGAGGCCCTGGCGCGGATCGTAGGTCCACGTCGTGTCGCCGAGCCCGTGGTTGAACAGATCGATCAGCGGCATCATCGCGAGCCGGTGCTCGAACGTGCCCGGGGCGTGGAACGCGCGCGACATCACCTGGGCGTGGCCCCACGCGAACTCGGCGAGCGACAGCCCCAGCGCCGCAGGCAGCTGGGCGTACGCCGCGCGCACGTCGCGATTCTTCGCCGCGGCGAGCGCGTGCGCGGCGGTCCCGGCCAGCGGGCCCAGGTCGCCGTGGAACATCGGCAGCGCGTCGAGCCGGACCGGCAGGCTGTCGAGGTACGCCCGCCACGGCGACGTCGGCGCGCGCGCCTCGCGGGCGAGCCAGGCCGCGAGCGCGTCGGCGGGCGCGTCGAGCGCGGGCTGGCCGGTCGCGGACTCGGCGAGCTCGTTGTCGACGATGATCGCGCGCCGCGGCAGTCGGAGGATCGCCTCGCCGGCGGCGAGCGCCCGGGTCGCGTGCACCGCCACGTCGCCCGCGGCGTCGACGTCGAACGCGATGCCGTCCCACCGCGCGCCGAGCTCGCGCGCCCACGCCAGCGTGCGCTCGGTCGCCGCGCGCCGCTGGCTCGGCTCGGCCGCGAGCTCGCGCACCGGCAGCGCGGCCCACGCCGGCCCGGCGTCCGCGTCGGTCTGGGCCTCGGGCGCCGGCTCGCCGCCGATCTCCTCGGCTGCGCGGAGCAGCTCGTCGGGATCCGCGTCGTCGAGCAAGGTCGACATCACCCCCGGCAACCTAGCACGTGGCGTACGCTGCGCGGATGCAGGTCCGCGAAGTCAGCCGGCTCCCCGATCGGCTCCCCGCCGATGACGATCATCCGTACCGCACGGGCGCGTGGCAGCCCCTGCTCGCCGAGTACGACGCCGACGACCTCGACGTGATCGAGGGCGCGATCCCCGCCGAGCTCGACGGCGTGTACCTGCGCAACACCGAGAACCCGGTGCTGCCGTCGATCGGCCGCTACCACCCGTTCGACGGCGACGGCATGATCCACGCGATCCGGTTCCGCGCCGGGCGCGCGAGCTACCGCAACCGGTTCGTCCGGACCTCGGGGCTGGCCGCCGAGCTCGCGGCCGGCGAGCCGCTGTGGGCCGGGATCATCGAGTCCCCGGCGAAGTCCAAGTGCGATGGCGGCTGCGCGCGCGGCAAGCTCAAGGACGCGTCGTCGACCGACGTCATCGTCCACGCCGGGCGCGCGATCTCGACGCACTACCAGTGCGGCGAGGCCTACGCGATGGACCCGGTGAGCCTCGCGCAGCACGGCCCGGCGAGCTGGGCGCCGCCGACCGGCGTGTCCGCGCAC
>DASWOO010000070.1:0-2625 GCA_036404335.1 Kofleriaceae bacterium | reverse complement strand
CGAGCAGCGCGGCGCGGGTGGCCGTGTCGCCGGCGGGCGCGGCCGTGACCGCGGCCTCGAGCGCGACCGTGGCCTCGGACCAGCGCTGCAGCTGGCGGGCGAGCCGGCACAGCTCGACGCGCGCCCGCTCGTGGGTCGGATCGAGCGCCAGGACTTCGATCCAGGCGTCGAACGCGTTGCGCGGGGCCGACAGCTCGGCCTCCTCGATCGCGGCAATCCGCGACAGCAGCTCGACCGCCTCGGTCCCGGCGACCAGCCGGCGCTGCGACCGCAGCACGCCGACCAGGTCCTTCCACAGCTTGTCTTGCTCGTACAGCGGCTCGAGCAGGCGCGCGACCCGGCCGATCAGCGGGCGGGCGGTCGCGCGCTCGGCCGAGGTCAACAGCTCCTCGAGCAGCTCGCGGGCGTCGGCGTGGCCGCGGTGGCGGCCGATCACGTCCTCGAGCAGGTCGACGGCGCGCATCTGCTCGTCCAGCTTGTGCGCGAACAGCTCGGCGCGGCGGTAGGACAGCTCCACCTGGTCGGCGGGCGCGCTGACCACGTCGGCCTGGCGCGCGAGCAGGGCCTCGAGGTCCTGCCAGCGGCCGCCGGCGGCGTACAGCCGGTCGAGCGCCTGGTACGACGCGAGGTAGCTCGGCTCGAGCTCGAGCACGCGGCGGTGCGCGGCGATCGCGGCCTCGGCGTCCTGCAGGACGTCTTCCTCGAGCGCGGCGAGCTCGAGCAGCGCGGCGAGCCGGACCTTGCCGTCGAGCGTGACCTCGACCCGGCGCTCGAGCAGCCCGCGCAGCTCGGGCCAGCGCTGGGCCGCGCGCGCCGCGGCGGTCAGCGCGTCGAACGCGTCGGGCGCGTCAGGCTCGACCTCGAGCACGACCTGCCAAGCGCGCTCCGCGGTCGCGCCGTCGTCGAGGCGCTCGCCGGCGAGCCGCGCCAGCTCGGTGGCGACCGCGCGGACCTGCGCCGGGGCGCCGTCGGTCTTGCGCAGCGCCGTCAGCGCCTCGTCGAGCACGCGCGCCCACTCGCCATCGCGGCCGAGCTGGCCGGCGAGCGCGCCGAGCGCGGCGCGGACCTCGGCGTCGCCCGGATCGGCGGCGATCACCCGCAGCCCGGTCGTCCACGCCGCGGCCGGATCACCCAGCTCGCCGTGGTAGAGCCGCATCAGCTGGCGGTCGAGCTCGAGCCGCTCGGCGGCGACCGCGCCGGTGCGGATCACCTCGAGCGAGGCGGCCTGCTGGCCGACGTCGCGCACGGCGGTGACGTACGGCAGGATCAGCCGCGCCGCGGCGACCCGCTCGTCGCCCGGCAGCTGGCCGGGCTCGGCCGGCGGCAGCACCAGCCGGACGATCGCGGCGACGGCCTGCGCCTTGAGCACGCCGCCGGCGGAGACCGGCACGGCGAGCGCGTCGCGGTACCAGCCCAGCGCCTGGGCCGGGCGCTCGAGGCTCGACTCCTCGAGGTTGCCGAGCCGCATCATCAGCTCGAACCGCGGCTGGCCGGCGATGCCGCTCGTGCCCAGCTGGGTCTCGGGGGTCTGCGCCAGCTCCTGGGCGAGCACGCCGACCAGCGACTCCCAGTCGCCGCGCGCCTCCTCGATCCGCGCCAGGGCACGCAGCGCGCGCAGCTGGCCGGGCATCGCCGCCAGCGCCTCGTGGTACGTCGCGGCGGCGCCGTCGAGATCGACGAGCTTCTCCTCCTGCAGCGACGCGATCTCGATCAGCAGCGACGCGCGCTCGGTGGCGTCCTTCTCGCGCGCCGCGCGCCGGCGGTACGACGCGAGCAGCTCGGGCCAGTCGTGGAGCTGGATCGCCAGCTCCTCGAGGTGCTGCTCGGCCTCGCGGTCCTCCGGCGCGATCGCCAGGACCTGGCGGTGGAACGCGCGGGCGCGCTCGGGATCGGCGAGCCGACGGCTGGCGATCCTGGCCAGCTCGCGGGTCAGCTTGAGCACGACGCTGTCGGCCAGGCCCGCCGTCTTCGTCTGCCGCTCGAACGCCGCGGCGACCTCGCGCCACTGCTCGGGCTCGTTGGCCAGGCGCAGCACGTCGGCGTACAGCGCGTCGCTCGCCGGGTCGAGCTCGAACGCGCGCAGCGTCCAGGTGAACGCCAGCGTGCGCGACGCCAGCTTCTGCTCGCACAGCTGGCGGATCTCGGCGATCTTGGCCAGCCGCGCCTGGGTGTCGGGCGCCGCCGCCAGCTCGATCTCGAGCATCGTGATGAGCCGCGACCACTTCTCCTGGCGGGCGTAGATCGGCGCGAGCGCCGTGGCCGCCGTGGTGTTCTGCGGGTCGACCGACAGCACGCGCTCCCAGACCTGGCGGGCGCGCTCGAGCGCCGGCACCGCCGCGCTGCCCGAGGCGTTGTCCGCCCGCTGCTGCGCCAGCTGGGCCGCGCGCTCGACGAGCGGCAGCCGCGCGGTGCGCGCGTCCATGCGATCGGCGATCGCGAGCAGCGCGTCGACCAGCTCCTCTTGCTGGCCGAGCCGCGCGTACAGCTTCTCGAGCCCGGCGAAGTCGCCGGCGGTCGCGTACAGCTCGCGCAGGGTGCGCAGCGCCTTGGCGTGGCTCGGCTCGAGGTCGAGCACGTCCTGCCAGGCCGCGGCCGCCTGCTGCGGCGCCGCGAGCCGGTCGGCGT
>DASWOO010000069.1:0-3298 GCA_036404335.1 Kofleriaceae bacterium | reverse complement strand
CCACTGCGCTGCGTCGCAGGCCTGGTGGATCGGACAGGTGACGCCTTTCGATCTGTCGGCCAGGCATACAGGCCGGGGGTACAGAAACGTGACCACCCGTGTCACGTTTCGATCCACACCGCGCAACTTCGCATTCACGCTAGAGTTGCGCCCATGGCGCCCACGTCCGACTGTCCTGGCACGCCCCTGGCACCACCGGAGCGCGTGGGTGATCCCCGACCTGCCGATGTCTGGCGCGGCCAACGCAATCGCTTCCTCATCGAGGACGCGCGGAACACGGGCCAATGGATGCACGCGCTCGGCGGCGTGGTCCAGCTCGCGCTCCTGGTGATCTTCCTCGACGGCGGCTATCCGACGTGGCGCATCGGCGCCGCCGCGGTCGTGTTCGTCACCCTGTCGCTGCTGCAGAAGCTGGTGATCATCTCCAGGCCGGGCGCGATGTCGTACGACGGCGTGTTCGTCGCGATGAACCTGTCGGCCCAGGTCATGGTCACCTCGATCGTCGGCCTGACCGGCGGCCTGCACTCGCCCGGCGTGCCGAACCTCCTGCTGCCGTCGGTGATCTCGCTCCTGTTCTTCGGCCCGCACGCGGTCGCGCGCTGGATCGCGTTCGCCAGCGGCCTGCTGATCGTCGCGCTCGGCCTGCTGCCGCAGTCGATCGTCGGCCCGGCGCTCGATCCCGCCCACTACGCCCTCGCGCTCGGCCTCGGCCTGGCGTGGAACCTCTTCCTGCTCCACATGATGGTCGGCAAGATGACGCGCGCCGCGAGCCGCGCCGGCCACTCGATGGCGTGCTTGCGCGAGGAGCGGCTGTCCGACGCCGAGGCCCAGCTGCGCCGGCTGCAGTCGGTCGGCGCCAAGGTCGCGCACGAGCTGAAGAACCCGCTGGCGTCGATCAAGGGCCTGTGCCAGCTGGTGGCGCGCACGCCGAGCAGCGAGCGCACCCAGGAGCGGCTCGCCGTGGTGTCGTCGGAGATCTCGCGGATGGAGACCATCCTCAACGAGTACCTGTCGTTCTCGCGGCCGCTCGAGGACCTGCGGCCCGAGGCGCTCGACGTCACCGCGATCGCCCGCGACGTGCTCGACGTGCTCGCCGGCCGCGCCGATCAGTCCGGCGTCACGATGACGCTCGACGGCGGCGTCACCACGGTGCACGGCGATAGCCGGCGCCTGAAGGAAGCGCTGATCAACCTTGTGTCCAACGCGCTCGAGGCCACGCCGAGCGGCGGCTCCGTGGCGCTGCGCGTCCGCAGCGGCGGCAACGCGGCGCTGATCGAGGTGCGCGACACCGGCCGCGGCATCGCGCCCGAGGATCTCGAGCGGATCGGCACGTCGTTCTTCACCACCCGGCCCAACGGCACCGGCCTGGGCGTCGTGCTCGCGCAGGGCGTGATCAACCAGCACGGCGGCACGCTGACCTACGCCAGCACGCTGGGCCAGGGCACGACGGCGACGATCACGTTGCCGGTCAAGCCGGCCGAGCGCCAGCCCACCCCCGAGCCCGCGCCGCGCGCGGCGATGATCGAGGCCCGCGCGTGAGCTCCGTCCTGCTCGTCGACGACGAGCCGGGTGTGCTGTTCACCTTGAGCGAGCTGTTGACCGAGCGCGGCCACCGCGTGATCCAGGCGCGCTCGGGCGACGAGGCGCTGCGGGTGATGGACGAGGCCGACGCCGTGCTGACCGACCTGTCGATGCCCGGCATGGACGGCCTCGCGCTGATGTCGCACATCAACCAGCGCGATCAGACCTTACCGGTGATCCTGCTGACCGCGCACGGCAGCGAGAAGGTCGCGGTCGCGGCGATGAAGCAAGGCGCCTACGACTACCTCAAGAAGCCGTTCGACATCGACGAGGTCGCGGTCGTCATCGAGCGCGCGCTCGAGGCGCGGCGGCTGCGGATCGACAACCGCCGGATGTCGGCCGAGCAGACCCTCGGCCGGCGGATCATCGGCGACAGCCGGCCGATGCGTCGCCTGCTCGAGGCGACGACGCGCGTCGCCAGCCGCGACGTCACCGTGCTCGTGCGCGGCGAGACCGGCGTCGGCAAGGAGTTCGTCGCCGAGCTGCTCCACGCCCAGTCGGCGCGCAGCAAGCACCCGCTGGTCCGGTTCAACTGCGCCGCGCTGCCGGCCGAGCTCGCCGACGCCGAGCTGTTCGGCCACGCCAAGGGCGCGTTCACCGGCGCCACCGCGAGCCGCCCCGGGTTCTTCGCGCAGGCCGACGGCGGCACGCTGATCCTCGATGAGGTCGGCGAGCTGCCCCTGCCCGTGCAGGCCAAGCTCCTGCGCGTGCTGCAGGAGGGCGAGATCCAGCCGGTCGGCTCGGGCCGGATCGACAAGGTCAACGTCCGGGTCGTGGCGTCGACCAACCGCGATCTCGCGGCCGACGCCAAGACCGGCGTGTTCCGCGAGGACTTGTACTACCGGCTCGCGGTGGTCGAGCTGATCGTGCCGCCGCTGCGCGATCACAAGGAAGACATCCCCGCGCTCGCCGCCGAGTTCGCGCGGCGCTACGGCGACCGATTCGGCATCGGCACGGTGACGCTCGAGGCGCCGCTGATCGATGCGCTGGTCCGCGCCGACTGGCCGGGCAACGTTCGCCAGCTCGAGAACACGATCGCCCGGCTCGCGGCGCTGTCCGCCGGCGGCGTGATCGGCCTGGCCGACTACCAGCAATCGGCGGCCGGGGTCGAGACCCATCCGGCGCCGGCCTCGTCGGGGTCCTTCGAGGCCCACGACGCCGGCGACGAGCACGCGGTCGCGGCGCCCGACGCGCGCAACGGCCCGTCGCTCAAGGAGCAGGTCGAGGCGTTCGAGCGCGGCCTGGTCGGGCGCGCCCTCGATTCGACCGGCGGCAACCAGTCCGAGGCGGCGCGCCGGCTCGGCGTGTCGCGGGTGACGTTGATCGACAAGATGAAGAAGTACGGCCTCAATCAGAAGCATTGAGCGCCGAGCACGCTCGACGCTACTCGAGGTGATCGCGCCGCATTGCGCGGCAGCAGAGCGAAATTCGGCCAGCACCCCGCGGAGATAGCTGGGTTACTGCTGACAGCGGTGACCGCATCTCCGATGACTTCTCATTGCTCTATGGCGTGGCTGCCGCAGTGCTGTTAGCTTGCGAGCGTGCCAGCCCTGCGTGCAGTCACCAGGAAGCGTCAGGTCAAGACCACGCCGGACGTGCAGCGCGTGCTCGGCCGGCGCATTCGCTTGCTGCGTGAAGACCATCGGCTGAGCCAGCAGCAGCTCGCGGACCAGCTGCATCTGTCGCAGCGCTACATCAGCGAGCTCGAGCGCGGCAC
>DASWOO010000068.1:0-13547 GCA_036404335.1 Kofleriaceae bacterium | reverse complement strand
GGCGGCGACTGCGCGCTTGGCCCGTGCGACGGCGTCTGCGAGCGCACGCTCGGCCGGGTCGATGAGGCTCGCCCGCTCGGCGCGCACCCGCGCGCGCAACTCGATGACCTCGGTCGCCCGCGACGCCGGCTGGCGCAGGCCGATCAGCAACCGCTCGAGGGGAACGAACACGTCCGCAGCAGAGCACATCTGCCAGGGCGCGCCCGCGCGAACCGCTCGCGGCGAGGCACCAGCGCACGCACGTTTCGGTCCCGCTGCCGAATTCTCACGAGTTACCCGCTGGCACGCACCGTGCTGAAGCACTGGTCATGCTCGATTCTCTAACCGCCAAGGGGCTGATCAAGCCGCATATGCCGGTCGTGTGCTCCGAGGACGGCCAGTTCGCCGTCGTCGATCACATCGAAGGCACTGACTTCATCAAGCTGACCAAGGACCAGAGCGGCCAGCACCACTACATCCCGCTGACCTGGGTCGCCTCGGTCGACGACAAGGTCCACATCGACCGTCCCGGCGACCAGGCGATGCGCGAGTGGACGACCACCCCCAGCCCGTCGAACGCGAAAGCCTAAGGAGTTCATCATGAGCGCCGTCCTCAACGAAAAGTTCGAGAACTCGACCGACGCGACGCGCGGCCAGCCGCTCGCCGACCGCGTGCTCGCGCGGAAGGATGAGCTCGAGGACGCGCTCGCGGGTTGCTCGCCTCACCAGGCGTCCGAGCGCGCGCAGCTCGAGACCGCGCTGGCCACCGTGTACTCGCTGACGACCGGTGACCTCGCGCACCCGCCCGACGTGATCGCCCGCGCGCTCAACGACTGGCTGGAGCACAACAAGTATCTCGCCTGACCGACGTCTGACCGACGTCTGACCGACGACGCCTATCCGACGACCGATCGCCGACCTATCTATACCTACTTAACGATTCGCTTACGGGGCCGGTCACTCTCACAAACAACGGCCGGCCTGAACGACCCGTAGCGCACGCCCGCACGTCACAATGCGGGCGTGCGCGTCGTGATCCAGCATCGGAGCCGCTACGTCTATCCCCGGCCTGCCTTGCTGGGGCCTCAGGTGATCCGGCTCCGGCCGACCGATCATACCCGGGCGAGGATCGAGCGCTATCAGCTCGCGATCGAGCCGGAGCATCGCCTGCACTGGCAGCGCGATCCGCACGGCAACCACGTCGCGCGCGTGACGTTCAAGGCCGGCCAGGCGATCCCGGCGCTCGACATCGTCGTCGAGATGGCGGTCGACATCCGACCGATCAACCCGTTCGACTTCTTCATCGACGAGCGCACGTCCAGGGTCCCGTTCCTGTACCCTGAGCAGCTCGACGCCGAGCTGGCGCCGTACCTCGAGACCGGCGACCCGGCGTACCGCCTCGGCAAGAAGGGCGTCGGGCTGCTGGCGTCGCTGCCGGCGAGCGGCAGCACGCTCGACATCCTGATCGGGCTCAACGCCGCCGTGCAGCAGCACGTGTCCTACGTGATCCGCGACGAGCCCGGGGTGTGGACGCCGGAGGACACGCTGATCCAGGGCCGCGGCAGCTGCCGCGACGCCGCGGTCCTCCTGGTCGCGATGATGCGCGCGCGAGGCATCGCGGCGCGGTTCGTCTCGGGCTACCTCGTGCAGCTCGCCGACGAGGGGATGATCCCCGACGAGCCCAAGGGCGTCGGCCGCGACGTCGTCGACCTGCACGCGTGGGCCGAGGCCTACGTGCCCGGCGCCGGCTGGATCGGCTTCGACGGCACGAGCGGCCTCCTGTGCGGCGAGGGCCACATCCCGCTGGCCGCGACCGCGTCGCCGTCGCACGCCGCCCCGCTCGACGGCACCGCCGACACGACCGCGGCGGCCGTCGAGTTCTCGACGTCGATCGCCCGGCTCGGACACGAGGCGCGGCCGACCGCGCCGTACCCCGAGGCGGTGTGGAACGAGCTGACGGCGGCCGGCGACCGCGCCGACGCCGCGCTGACCGCCGCCGGCCTCGACGTGTGGATCGGCGGCGAGCCGACGTTCACCGCGCGCGCGAAGCAGGCGCTGCCCGAGTGGCAGGGCGGCGCGGTCGGCGCCGACAAGTGGGCGCGCGGCCGGCAGCTGGCGCGCGAGCTGCGCGATCGGCTCGCGCCCGGCGGCGTGATCCTCCAGCGCCAGGGCAAGCACTATCCGGGCGAGAGCCTGCCGCGCTGGGCGCTCGACATCGTCGCCCGGCGCGATCGCGCGATCTGGCCGGCGCGGCCGGTGGCGCAGCGCGGGACGATCGACGACGCGCGCGCGTTCGGCGAGGCGCTGTGCGCCGCGCTCGGCGTCGAGCCGGCGCTGCACCCGGCGTTCGAGGATCCGTGGGAGCTCCTGCGGAGCGAGGCGAGCCTGCCGGTCGACGTCGACCCGCGGACCGCCGGGCTCGACGACGGCGACGAACGGCGCCGGCTGGCGGCGATCTTGAACCGCGGCGCCGGCGCGGTCGTCGGCTGGGTCGTGCCGCTCGCGGCGGCGGACGGCGGCTGGCGGACCCAGCGCTGGCAGCTGCGGCGCGGCGAGCTGTTCCTCGTGCCCGGCGATAGCCCGGTCGGCCTGCGCCTGCCGCTCGGCAGCATCACCGGCGCGGCGCCTCCGCTGTGGGCCGAGGCGCTGGATCTGCCCGATCCGCGGCGCCCGGATGACCAGCACACCCAGGAGAAGCAGGCCGCTCGCGTGACCCCGGCCCCGGCGGCCGCACCGCGCCCGGCCGAGCCGCTGTCCGGGATCCGGACCGCCCTGGCGATCGAGCCGCGCGACGGCGAGCTGTGGGTGTTCCTGCCGCCGTGCGCCAGCTTCGACGAGTTCTGCGCGCTGGTCGCCGCGGTCGACCAGGCGCGCGCCGCGACCGGCAGCGACGCTCACCTCGAGGGCTACGGCCCGCCGCCGTCGCCCGACCGCCTGCGGTTCGCGGTCACCCCGGATCCCGGCGTGCTCGAGGTCAACCTGCCGCCGGTCGCCAGCTGCCGCGAGGCGGTCGCGCTGCACCAGACCGTGTTCGACGCCGCGCTCGCCTCGGGCCTGACCGCCGAGCGCTACCTGCTCGACGGCCGCGCGGCCGGCTCCGGTGGCGGCAACCACATCACGATCGGCGGCGCCTCCCCCGAGCGCTCGCCGTGGCTGCGCGACCCGGGCCTGCTCGCGAGCCTCATCACGTTCGCCCAGCACCACCCGGCGCTGTCGTACCTGTTCACCGGCCTGTTCGTCGGCCCGACCTCCCAGGCGCCGCGGATCGACGAGGCCCGCCACGACGCGCTGTACGAGCTCGAGCTCGCCCTGCCCCGGCTGCACGAGTCGCCACCGGCGTGGCAGGTCGACGGGCTGCTGCGCCACCTGCTGGTCGACGTCGCCGGCTCGACCCACCGCGCCGAGATCTCGATCGACAAGCTGTTCGATCCGCTGACCCCGTACGGCCGGCAGGGCCTGGTCGAGCTGCGCGCGTTCGAGATGCCGCCGCACCCGCGGATGCTCGCGGCCCAGGCGATCCTCGTCCGGGGCGTGCTCGCCGCGCTGGTCGCTGCGCCCTACAAGCACAAGCTCGCGCGCTGGGGCAGCGAGCTCCACGACCGGTTCCTCCTGCCATACTTCCTGTGGCGCGACTTCGAGGACGTGCTCGCCCATCTCGCGGCGCACGGCGTCGCCCTGCCGGTCGAGGCCTACCGGCCGTTCGTCGAGCTGCGCTGCCCGCTCGCCGGCACGATCGAGGTCGGCGCCGCGCGGGTCGAGGTCCGCAACGCGATCGAGCCGTGGCACGTGCTGGGCGAGGAGGCGACCGCCGCCGGGACCGCGCGCTACGTCGACTCGTCGGTCGAGCGCCTCGAGCTGCGCGCGATCGGCCTCGACACCGAGCGCTACGCCGTCGCGGTCAACCAGGTGCTCGTGCCGCTGCGTCCGGGCGCCGGACGCGACGTCCGGGTCGCCGGCGTCCGGTTCCGCGCGTGGTGCCCGCCGCACGCGCTGCACCCGCACCTCGGCATCCACCACCCGCTGCACATCGACGTGATCGACAGCTGGGCCCAGCGCGGCGTCGCCGGCGCGGCGTACCACGTGTGGCACCCCGAGGGCCGCGCGTTCGATGCCCCGCCGCTGACCCGGGTCGAGGCCGATGCCCGGCGGACCCGGCGGTTCACGCTCGACGGGCCGTCGCCGTTCCCGCTCCGGCTGCGCAAGGCCGCGCCGCACCCCGAGCAGCCGTACACCCTCGACCTGCGGCGGATCGACGCCGGGACGGCGATGCCGGACCCGGAGGACTGGGTGACCCATGACCAGGGATGACGAGCTCGCCGAGCTCGACGCGTCGCTCGCCGTGCACGACGACCTCATCGCGCGGCGCGGCGTCGAGATCTGGATCGGCGCCGAGCCGACGTTCACCCGGCCCGACTCGCTCGAGCCGGCGTGGACCAGCATTCCCGAGGGCGACGACAAGCTCGCGCGCGCGCACGCTCTGGCGGTCGAGCTCGGCCGCCGGCTGCCCGGCGCGCGGGTGTCCCGGGTGCTCGGCCGGCACTACCCCGAGGAGCCCGAGCCGCGGTTCGCGTTCGGCGTGCGCTGGAACGACGACGGCGGCGGCGGAGATGGCGCCGAAGATGGCGGCGAAGATGGCGCCGGAGATGGCGCCGTAGATGGCGATCGCGCGGCGCGCGCGCTCGACGCCGCGCCCGAGCCGCCGCCCGACGACCTCGCGGATCTGAACGCCAGCGATCACTGGCTGACCGTCACGCCCGACCCCGGGGTCGTCGAGGTCAACATGGCGCCGGTGCCGACGGTGCGGGCGTTCGCGGACCAGGCCTACCGGGTCTGGGCTGCGGCCCGCGCGGCCGGCCTGTCGGCGGTGCGCGCGCGCTACAACGGCGACGTCACGGACGCCGGTGGCGGCGGCCAGATCTCGATCGGCGGCGCGCGGCCCGGCGCCAGCCCGTTCCTGCGCTACCCGCACGTCCTGCCCGCGCTGATCCGCTACGTCAACAACCACCCGTCGCTGTCGTACTGGTTCGCCAGCGAGTGCGTCGGCTCCGCGTCGCAGGGCCCCCGGCCCGACGAGGGCGTGCGCGAGCGCTGGGACGAGCTCGGCGTCACCGTCGGCTGGCTCGAGCGGCTCGCCGACCGCGGCGAGCTGTCGCCCGAGGTGCTCGGCCAGGCGCTCGGCCCGCTCCTGGTCGACTCGGCGGGCAACGCCAACCGCGCCGAGCTCAACGTCGAGAAGCTCTGGAACCCGCACGTCGCCGCGCACGGCCCGCGCCACGGCCGGATGGGCCTGGTCGAGCTGCGCGCGATCCGCATGCCCGAGCGGCCGGCGATGTTCGCCGCGCTCGCCGTCCTGCTCCGCTCGCTGATCGCGCGGCTCGCGGTGTCCGACTATCGCGAGCCGCTGATCGACTGGCACGACGAGCTCCACGATCGGTTCGCGCTGCCGGCGGCGCTGTCGCGCGATCTGCGGCTGGTGCTCGGCGACCTCGACCACCACGGCCTCGGCGTGCCCGCCCAGCTGCGCCGCGAGCTCGACGCCTGGCGCCCGGCCGGCATCACCTGCCGGCTCGGCGACGCGACGCTCACGCTGCGCCCCGCGCTCGAGTTCTGGCCGCTGGTCGGCGACGTCGCGTCGCAGGAGTGCGCCAGCTCGCGGATCGTCGACGCCTCGAGCCAGCGCTGGGAGGCGTCGATCGAAGGCAGCGGCCCCGACCGGATCGCCGTGTCCGCCGGCGGATCCCCGGCGCGCTGGGCCCGGCTGCGCGCGCTCGGCGACGGCGTCCGCGCGATCGGCCTGCGCCGCCGGGTCTACGCGCCGGTGATCGGCTTCCACCCCGGCATGCCCGGCGCCGATCCGCTGACCATCGAGTGGGCCTGGGCCGGCCGGGTCCAGCGCGTCGAGCTGTGGGCGTGGCGCCCCGATGGCGGCCCGTACGCCGGCCTGCCCCTCGACGACGCCGAGGCGATCGCCCGGCGCCAGGAGCGCATCACCGTGGTCACCCGCGAGGGCGAGCTCGCGGCCGACGGCCACTGGCCCGAGGCGCGATCGTTCACGATCGACCTGCGCGGCGCCTGACCGGTCGGCAGGTTTTCGTTACGATAGGCGCATGATGCAGAGCCAGTCCCAGTCGCAGGGACCGGGCGGTGGGTTGTTCGACAGCTACCCGGCGCTCGCCGGGACCTACGACGAGATGTTCGACGCCGGCGGCGCGCCGCGCCCGGCGTTCGCGCGCGTCGCCCAGCTGCTCGCCAAGCTCACCGCCGACGACCTCGCCCGCTCGCAAGCCCTCGCCGAGACCGCGCTGCTCCAGCAGGGCGTCACGTTCTCGGTGTACGGCGACTCGCGCGGCACGGAGAAGATCTTTCCGTTCTGCCTCCTGCCCCGGCTGATCGCCGCCGAGGATCACCGCCGGCTCGAGCGCGGCCTCCAGCAGCGGCTGCGCGCGCTCGGCATGTTCCTCGACGACATCTATGGCGAGCAGCGGATCCTCACCGCGGGCGTCGTCCCGGCCGAGATGGTGCTCGGCGCCGCCGGCTACCGGCCGATGCTGCGCGGGATCAAGCCGCCGGGCGGCGTGCGGATCCACATCTCGGGCGTCGACCTGATCCGCGATCCCGACGGCACCTGGCGCGTGCTCGAGGACAACCTGCGCACCCCGTCGGGCGTGTCGTACGTCGTCGAGAACCGGCTGATCAGCAAGCGCATGTTCCCGCGCGTGTTCGACACCGCGCGCGTCCACCGCGTCGATCACTACCCGACCCGGCTCGCCGAGACCCTGCGCTCGGTCTCGCCGGTCGAGCAGGACGGCAACGCGGTCGTGCTGACCCCGGGCACGTTCAACTCGGCGTACTTCGAGCACAGCTTCCTGGCGCGCACCATGGGCCTCGAGCTGGTCGAGGCGCCGGACCTGTTCGTCGATGGCGACAAGGTGTTCTGCCGGACCACGCGCGGCCCGCGGCGGGTCGACGTGATCTACCGCCGCACCGACGAGGCGTTCCTCGACCCCGAGGTGTTCCGGCCCGACAGCATGCTCGGCGTGCCCGGGCTGATGCGCGCGTACCAGGCCGGCAACGTCGCGCTCGCCAACGCGCCCGGCAACGGCGTCGCCGACGACAAGGCGGTCTACCCGTTCGTGCCCGACATGATCGAGTTCTACCTGTCGGAGCAGCCGCTGCTCGAGCAGGTGCCGACCTACGTCTGCCTGTTCGACGAGGATCGCCAGTACGTGCTCGAGCACCTCGAGCAGATGGTGGTCAAGGCGGTCGACGAGGCCGGCGGCTACGGCATGCTGATGGGCCCGCAGTCGACCGCCGAGGAGCGCGACCAGTTCCGGCGGCGGATCGTCGCCGAGCCGCGCCGCTACATCGCCCAGCATCGCATCGAGCTGTCGAGCTGCCCGACCTGGATCGGCGAGCGCGGCGGCGTCGAGCCCCGCCGCGTCGACCTCCGGCCGTACATCCTGACCTCGCGCGAGGGGCCGTGGGTGCTACCCGGCGGGCTGACCCGCGTCGCGCTCAAGCAGGGCAGCTACGTCGTCAACTCCTCGCAGGGCGGCGGTAGCAAGGACACCTGGGTCATGAAGGACGCCTGACCATGATCTCCCGCGTCGCCGATCATTGTTTCTGGTTCGGTCGCTATATCGAGCGCGCCGAGGCCACCTCCCGCATGCTCGGGGCGTCGGTCTCGCTCGCGCTCGACGCCGAGCTACCGCCCGCCCTGGTCTGGCGCCCCGTCGTCGTCGTGTCGGGCGAGGAGTCGCGGTTCTCGACCAGGCACGCCGGCGGCGACGACGACTCGCCGATCTGGGGCGACGGCGAGGTCGTCCAGCGGTTCATGACCTGGGACGAGGACAATGGCGTGTCGCTCGCCCGCTCGGTCCAGGGCATGCGGTGGAACGCGCGCTCGGTCCGCGAGGTCCTGTCCCACGAGGCGTGGGAGGCGGTCAACGAGGTGCATCTGTGGATGCAGAGCGAGGTCGCGCGGGTCAGCTACAACCAGCATCGCGAGACGTTCTATCAGCACGTCCGCCGCGCCACCCAGCTCACGCTCGGCCTGCTCCGCTCGACGATGCTGCACGACGAGCCGCTCGACTTCGTCTGGCTCGGCGTCCTGCTCGAGCGCGTCAACCAGACCGCGCGCATGCTCGACGTCCACCACCACGCGTTCACCCAGATGTCGCGCCGCCACGAGGTCGTCGAGACCGCGCTGTGGCTATCGCTGCTGCGCGCGCTGTCCGGCAGCGAGGCGTACCTCAAGCGCGCCAGCGGCCGGATCAGCTCCGAGGGCGTCGCCCGGTTCCTGGTCTCCGAGCCCGCGTTCCCGCGCTCGATCGCCTACTGCGTCCACTCGGCGTACAGCCGGCTGTGCGACATCCGCCCGCCCGAGTCGCACGACCTGCCCGGCGGCGCCGCCCTCGAGCGCCTCCGCGTCCTCGACACCTGGCTCGCCGCCCGCAAGACCGAGCCGCTATCCGGCGCGGGGGTCCACGACGTCCTGACCCACGTCGTCGACGAGGTGCACGAGATCTGCGAGGCCGTCGGCCGCGATCTGCTCGGCGCCGGCTGAGGCGCCGGCCAGGTAGTCCTCCAGCCGCGAGGCCTCGATGTTCAGCAGCGACCGGGCAAACACATAGAAGTGATAGGCGTCCCGGAAGTTGGAGCCGAGGCCGAACGACAGCCGCAGCGCGCCGCAGATCCCCTTGCTGAGCACCTCCTCGTCGAAGCCTCGGCAGTCGACGATCTTCTCCTTCTTGTCGAGCTCGCAGTGCTCCGAGCCGGCGGTGACGTAGGTCGCGTGCTGCACCGTGCCGAGGTTGCAGAAGCAGCCGTTGCGCAGCGTGATGCCGAACGCCGCCGCGGCGTCCCGGATCTGGGAGTGCGGGATGATCGAGTTGTAGCAGTCGAACAGATTGAGCATGATCGTCGCGCCCTTGGCGCCTGACGTCGGCCCGTAGATCTGGCACAGCCCGGTCCTGGCCTTGATCTCGTGTCGCAGCTGCTGAAGCTGTGCTTCCAGCCAGCGCGCGAGGGCGGTCGCGCGGGATCTGACCTTGTCGATGCCGATGTTCGAGACCAGGTCGAAGCCGTACGCGACGGCGTGATACGCCGCGTAGTTGGGCGTGCCGACCTCGAACCGCCGGCCCTGGTCGTGATACAGGATGCGATCGGTCGGCGACCACGGGCCGGAGAAGTAACAGACCGAGCCTCCCGCGAACGCGGGCGTGGTCAGCGTTTGCAGAGATGAACGCTTCGCGAGCAGACAGCCGACGCCGGTCGGATACCCGAAGATCTTGTAGAACGAGACCGGCATGAAGTCCGGCTGATAGGTAGTCCCGTCGAACCCGGACAGCGGCGCATAGGCCGAGGCATCACACAGCACCATCGCCCCGCGGTCCTGCGCGAGCTTGATCCAGGTCAGATCGTGGATCACGCCGGATGCATTGGACTGCGCGGGGAACGCGAGCAAGTGGGCGCGGTCCGGATCGAGCTTGTCGAGCGCGCGCTGCAGCGAGCTGTCGACGAGCGTCAGGTCGTTGGTCAGCGGGATGTACTTGACCGAGGCGCCCCGGGTGATCGCGTACTCCCGGATCCCGTGCACGGACGTGTGATTGTCCTTGGCGAGGAGCAGCTCGGAGCCCGCCGCGAACGGGAACGACTCCGCGACCAGCCGGATCGCCGCGCTGGCGTTCGGCGTGAAGATGATCTCGTACTGCGCAGGATCGCAGCGGAAGAAGCGATAGATCGCCGCGCGCGCCTGCGCGTAGAACTGCTCGGCGGGCTTGGAGCCGGTGTGCGGATTGCCGAAGATCGTGCCGCTCAGGACTCGATAGTTGTGCGCGAGGAGGCTCTCCGGCGCGAGCCCGGCGCCGATGTAATCGAGATAGGTCTCGTGCTGGGCGTCGACGCGGGCGAACTCCCGGCGCCGCAGCGCCTCGACGCCGTCGGCGTCATAGCCGGGGTAATCGGCCAGGAAGCTCGACTTCAGCGCGTGATACTGCCGCGACAGGCGTGCCTCGGCCCCCGCGCGCAGGGGATCGATGCCGGGCTCGGCCTGATCGGGTGTCATCGTCCGGAAGGTCCGCGCGTCCGCGAAGTCGGGCAGCGGGGTCACCGCGATCGCGGCCTTGCTCGCGAGATCGACGGCGCCGCGCAACAGCCACGCCTGGATCTCGTAGTGCTTCGTCGGGACGCGCGACCGGAGCTCCGCGACGATCGTATCGAGATACGCCTCGCGGGTCGCGATATCGCATTGATTGAACTCCTCGAGCAGGATGCACGAGTTGAACAGGAACTCTCGCGTATCGGGATCGTCGAGGAACAGCTGGGCGGGGAACAGGGTCGCGGCCTCGGCCACGCCGCGGTGCAGCCCCTCCTGGCCAAAGGCGCTCGAGATCGCCGTGTGATCGCTCAGGCTGAGCGCGCGATCCAGGATCGCCGACGGCGTGCCGAACAGCTGCTCCGAGTGCTGGCGCGTCAGATCGAACAGCTGGTTGCGATGGAACACCGTCCCGTAGATCTTGCCGCCCGGCCGCAGCACCCGCTTGAGCTCGCGCGCGACCTTCGCCTTGTCCGGCGGGAACATCAGGCCGAAGCCGCAGACGACGATGTCGAAGCTGTCGTTCGCGAACGGCAGATCCGCCATGTCGACGTCGGCCTGGAACGTCACGTTCTGCCGGACCTCGTCGCTGACGACCTCCATGCACACGTCGATCGCCGCGCGCGACAGGTCCGTCGCGACCAGCTGCAGCTTCAGCGGCTTGGCAAGATCGGTGTAGAGGTGACTCGTGATCCGGCCGGTGCCGCACGCGACCTCGAGGACGCGCTCGATCGGCGGGCCCTGCTCGACCTCTTTGCGGATCTCGCGGACGAGGAGCTCGCCATACGGATCGAACAGCTTCGGGCCGAGGACACGGTCATAGAACTCCATGAACGTGCTGATCGACCAGGTCTGGTCCGAGATGACCTTGCAATGATGCGCTTCTGTGCTGTTAATCACCGATCTGAACGCTCCCCTCGCGCAGCCGCGAATACTACGTGAGCGCGCCACACATACCAGCGCATTCCGATTGTCCGGGGGATCTCTAGATCGTGTGACGTGGCCCGGATCACGGCATCTGGTCACCGAAGCAATTGATGCCATATGCGGGCAGCGTCAAATACTGGTGCTTGACACCCTCGCTGGATGGCGCCACGGTGCGTCAACTCGAGTGTCGAGGCCGCGCCTCGGGATCATGCATGTACCATTGCGGCCGTAGAGTAGATATATCGTGATCACGCACGACCATACGTACGCATCGCTCGTCTCGCTGAGCGAGCGCGCTTGCTGGAAGCTGGACGAGATCTTTCCGGACGACACCGTCCTGGATCTGAGCCGGCCATTCCTGCCCGAGAAATACATGCGGACGGCGGGCGTCCCGGGGCTCAGCGCGCAGGAGCTGCTGCGCTTCAACCAGATCTCCGGCCACGGCTATTGCCACCTCTTCGACGTGACCGAGGAGTTCGTGGTGGTCAACGCCCTGGGAGAGGCGACGCAGCGCCTGCACGGGGACCGGTCCGGCACGCGCGCCTGGATGCGGCTGTCGGACGAGGAGATGAAGCACCAGCAGCTGTTCCGGCGGTTCGCCAGGACCTTTGCCCGGCAGCTCGCCCTCGCGCCCGGGGCGTTCCCGGGCCAGGCCGACGTCACGGCCGCGGTGCTCCAGACCTCGCCGATCGCGGTCATCCTCATCACCCTGTACCTCGAGGCCTCGACGCTCCTGCACTTCACCGACGCCATCCGCGACGACGGTGGCCTCGAGCCGTCGTTCGTCCGGATGCTGAAGGCGCACTGGCAAGAGGAGTCGCAGCACGTGAAATTGGACGTCCTCGCGCTGGCGGACCTCGTGGCCAAGGCCTCGCCCGAGGAGCTCGACCAGAGCATCGAGCAGTTCTTCGGCGTGCTCGGCGCGTTCGATAACCTGGTCATCGCGACCCAGGCGCAGCTCGACGTCCAGACGCTCGAGCGCGCGATCGACCGCCCGCTGACCGACGCGCAGAAGACCGCCCTGCTCGCGCTCCGGCCGCTGCGCTACAGCTTCATCGAGCTGGCGCTGCAGAACCCTGTCCTGCTCGGCCGCCTCGAAGAGGTCAAGCCCGGCCTGGCCCAGCGGGCCGTCGCCTTTGCGACCCGCGAGCCGCCGCCGGTCACCGCCTGAGCAGCATCAGCGACCTTGCGCGTCGCTCGCTGTCGACTTGTGTAGCGCCATCTACGGTTCGTCGAGAAATCCGTCGCGCTCGCCGAAATCCCGTTGCCAAGCCGGATCGCCCTGCCTAGGGTTGGACGCATGAAGCCCGCCGCTCGCCAGGCGCCGAAGCCTCCTGCCGCCCAGCGAACCCGTCGCGCGTCCAAGGCCAAGCCGGCACCGCTCGTCAGCCCCGAGCTCCTGGCGCGCGCGCAGGCTGCCGGCGTCGACGTGAGCGCGGTCCTGGAGCAGGCAATCGCGGCGGTCGAGCGCGCTCGGACGCTCGCCGAGATCGAGCTGGCGGTCGAGCAAACCAATTCCATCATTGACCAGTACGGCCTACCCAGCGACCAACAAAGACTGTTCTAAATGGCGCAATTCGACGTTTATCAAAACACCCGTAATTCGACATATCCTCTGCCCGTCGACATTCAGGCCGACGTCTTCGCCAAGCTCAAGTCGCGGCTCAGCGTACCGCTGACACCACGCCCGCGACACGATCAACAGATCACACCACTGACACCGATCGTCGTCATCAACAGTCAGGAATATATCTTCATCACAGCCCTGGCCACGGCCATCCTGAAAGCCGAGCTGAAAACACCTGTGGCCTCGCTCGCCGACCAGCGCAGTCGGCTCGTCGCAGCGTTTGATCTGCTGATCACCGGCAGTTGATCACTCGATGACTCAGGCCCGCATGGAGCGCAGGAGCGAGCGTGGCGTGACGTGCTCGAGTCTGGCGAGCAGGGCGAGGTAGACGGCGGCGATAACGGCGGCCGTGGCGAGCAGGTGGGCCAGCGGGGGCCAGTGCAGCCAGGCGTGGACGAGGGTGCCGGCGATGGCGGCGACGAGGCCCGAGCACGAGATGCCGGCGAGCGAGCGCAGGTAGGCGGAGACCGTGACGTGGCAGCGGGACAAGGCGCGGCCGAGCAGGACGAGGAAGACCAGCGGATAGACGGCGGCCCAGGCCAGGGCGACGGAGACGTAGGACAGCGAAGGGAAGACGTGCGCCGAGACGGCAAAGGCGATGGGGAGCAGGATCGCGGCGAGGGCGTGATAGACGAGCGAGTCGGCGGCGTGGCCGAGGCCGGCGAGCATCGCGGGCAGGACGAAGCTGAGCATGCGCAGCGCGCCGACGACGCACAGGATGCGGGCCGCCATCGTGGCCGCGGGCGGGAGCGGCGGATAGAGCACGGCGAGCAGGTCGTCGGCGGCGACGGCGAGGAAGATCACGACCGGGACGAGCGCGATCGCGTTCTGGCGGGTGAAGCGGAGCAAGAGCTCGCCGGCGCGGCGGCGATCGGCGTGGAGCCGGGCGAACGCCGGGAACGCGACCTCGGCGGTGAC
>DASWOO010000067.1:0-2647 GCA_036404335.1 Kofleriaceae bacterium | reverse complement strand
GAGCTCGAGCTTGGCCTGCTCGGGCATCCGGATCTGGGTCAGCGCGACCAGGTCGTCGAACCCGGCCTCACCGCTGACCTCCTGCTTGAGGAACCAGCGCAGCGCGCCGAGCTCGGCGTGCTCGGCCAGCCACGGAAACAGCGGGTCGCCCTGCCCCGGGCCGTCGAGCCGGAGCTGCTCGAACCAGTCGATGAACGCGGCCGGCGTGCGCGGCGCGGCGGCGGCCCGGTCGCGGACCTCGGCCAGCGCGCGGCCCAGAAAGTCGAGCTCCACCAGCTGCCGCGCGTGGGTGTGCTCGAGCGCGCGACGCGGATCCTCCACGGGCAGTCCGGGGACTAGGCGATCGCGGTTCAGTTGCTCGAGCTCGGCGTGCAGTCGATCGTCATCCATCAGCGCGTTGCCCATGCAATGCATGGACCCGGAGTTACCACTGATTTCCTGGGCATAGCGCTCGCAGGGCGACTGACCATGTCGATTGTCAAAGGCACTTTGCTGATCAGTCTCTGCTTCGCGTCGTTCGCCTGCCGGAACAAGCCCCAGGCCGGCTCCAAGGACAGCTCGGGCGAGCGCACCATCGACGGCACCGGCCACACCGGCGACGTGGCGCCGGTCCAGGGCAAGCCCGGCGACCCGTCGGCAGCGCCCGGCACCAACGCCGCCGGCGCGCCGTCGCCCTCGGCGCAGCAGGGCTCGGGCGCGGTGCCGAACAACACCACGGCGCCGAGCGGCACCGGCAACAGCAACACCGACATGGCCAGCCCGTCGACAGGCTCGGCCACGCACTGAGCGCCAGCCGGATCGCCACGTGCACGGGAGTCCAGCGATGCCGACCCGAACCGTAGCGACCAAGTCCCCCTCGTCTCCCCCTGCCACCCCGCGCGCCGACGGCCTCGTCGGTGTGTTTGCCACGCTCGCCGATCAGCACGCCCAGGCGGCGCAGATGTTCGAGCAGATCCAGAGCCATCCGCTGCGCCGCGCCGTCCTGTGGCCCGAGCTGCGCCGGCTCCTGGTCTCGCACGAGCATGCCGAGGTCCGCGAGCTGTACCCGGTGCTGCGCCAGTACGGCCAGACCTTCGCGCTCGCCAACGACCACGACGCCGAAGCCTGCCAGCTCGACGCCCTGATCGGTCGGCTCGACACGCTGCCAATCGACTCCGCCCCGTGGGGCGCCGTGTTCGATCAGCTGGTCGTGACCGTGCTGCACCACGCCAAGGAGGTCGAGGAGCAGCAGATCTTCCCGGTCGCCCAGCAGGTGCTCGGCGAGGCGCGCGCGCTCGAGCTCGACGCCAAGCTGGCGATGGCCCAGCAGCCGCTCGCGCTCGCGAACTGACGCTGCTCCGGCGGGATCCCGGCGCTACGCCGGGATCCCGTCGACGTTGCGGTCCCAGTGGCGGTGCGCCGCGATCGCCTGGATGAACGCCGCGGCGAGCTCGGCCGCGGCCGCCGGGTCGCGGGCCGTGACGATGCCGAAGCTCGAGACCACGCCGGGCGTGACCGCCGGCGCCGCGTTCTCGTCCTCGTCCGCGACATCGGAGAGCGCCGGGTCATCGAGCTCGACCAGGTCCGCCGCGTCGCCGATCGCCGCGATCGGCTTGTAGTGCTTGTACGCTTCCTGGATGAAGTGGACCGCGTCGCCGTCGGCCTCGAGCATGTCGATGCTGGCCTCGCCGTCGGCGACCAGCACGGCGTCGTAGAACACCGACGCCGCGGTCTTGAACGTCTTGTCGGCCTCGAGCGGCAGCTTGCTCGAGTCCGGCGCCGCGCCCAGCACCGGGCCGAGCACCGGCGCGATCAGCTCGACGATCGCGCCCGCGTCGACCAGCGCCTTGCGCACCAGCTCGGCCGAGACGTCGTCGTAGCCGTTCGCCGCGAGCAGCGCGATCTTGCGCGTCGCGATCGACGCCTTGGGCTGGTTGGCGAGGCTGAGCGACGGCGCCTGGGTCACGCCGCCGTTGTTGCCGCGCGGGCCGGGCGGCGAGGTCCCGACCGGGACCTGGACCGGGCCCTCGGGCACCGCCACGCCGATGGCGGACGAGACCGCCTCGGCGAGCTGCGGATCGACCTCGCGCAGCACGCCGAGCATGCGCGACCGGATCGCCTTGCGCTGGACCTTGCCCAGCTCGAACTGCAGCGCCTCGATCAGGTGCATGCGCTCGATGGGCGACTGGCTGGCGACGAACATCGACGCCTGGCTGAAGTGGTCGCGGAAGCTCTCGCTCCGGATCCGGGTGGTGTGGCCGTGCAGCTTCTCGGCGCGGTGGACGAAGCCGGCGTCCCCGGCGAGGAACGGGCAGCCGCTGCCGATCGAGTTCGGATGGTAGTTCGCGTTGCCGGTGTCGATCGTGTCGCGGTGGAAGCCGTCCTGCTGGTGGTTGGTGACGGGCACGATCGGCCGGTTGATCGGGATCTCGGCGAAGTTCGGACCGCCGAGCCGGGTCAGCTGGGTGTCGAGGTACGAGAACAGCCGGGCCTGGAGCAGCGGGTCGTCGGTGACCTCGATGCCGGGGACCAGGTTCCCGAGGTGGAACGCGACCTGCTCGGTCTCGGCGAAGAAGTTCTGCGGATTGCGGTTCAGCACCATCCGGCCGACCTTGCGGACCGGCACCAGCTCCTCGGGGATGATCTTGGTGGCGTCGAGCACGTCGAA
>DASWOO010000066.1:0-2901 GCA_036404335.1 Kofleriaceae bacterium | reverse complement strand
CTACCACGAGCGCTGGGAGCTGGAGATCGCGTACGACGAGATCAAGACGCACCTGCTGCAGCGCCACGAGGCGATCCGCAGCCGGACCCCGGAGGGCGTGCGTCAGGAGCTGTGGGGCATCGCGCTCGTCTACAACCTGATCCGCCTCGAAATGGAGCGTGCCGCAGCCGAAGCAGGCGTCGCGCCGACGAGGATCAGCTTCACTGCCGCCGTGATGCACATCGTTAGCGAGTTGTCGTGGCTGCGTGCCTGGCTAGCGGCCCAGGCTGCGCAGCCGGCGGCGCGGGTATGCGCCGTAGGCCCAGGCCTGGGTGACCATCGGGGTCTCGGGCGGCGCGCCGCAGGCGAGCGCGCTGCGGTACCACTGGCGGGCGAAGTCGAGCTCGCCGCGCGCGAAGTAGACGTCGCCGAGCAGGCAGTGGGCCTCGGCGTGGCGCGGGTCGACGCGCAGGCTGTCGAGCGCGGCGGCGATCGCGGCGGGCCAGTCCTGCTGGAGCAGGTGGCAGACGGCGAGATAGTAGCGGGCGAGGAAGGCGCCGTGCGGGTAGGTGTCGAGGGCGATCGCGGCGCGGTAGGCGTCGATCGCGCCGGCGAGCTGGCCGCGGGCCCGCAGCTCGTTGCCGAGCTGGAACCGGGCGCGCGCGTTGTCGGGGTGATCGGCGAGCTCGAGGTGCAGCAGCCGGGTGTTGCGGGCGTCGCCGGGCTCCTTGCCGCGCTTGTCGGGCCGGTTGGCGATCACGATCGCGCGATCGGTGAGGACCTGCGCATCCGCCGGGCGATCGAGGTACTCGTGGACGCGGCTGACGTAGCGCAGGCCGCGCGCGCGGCGGAACAGCCGGGTCGACAGCCAGCGCGCGTCGCCCCAGCGCATCGCGACCATGACCCAGTCGGCCTCGCCGCGCCGGGCGTGGCGGCGGATCCGGGCGGCGCCGCCGGCCGCGAGCACCTCGTCGGCGTCGACCTGCAGGATCCAGTCGCCGGTGGCGAGCGCGAGCGCGGCGTTGCGCGCGGCCGCGAAGTCCTCGATCTTGCCGTCGGGGCCGTTGCAGGCGACGAACCGCGCGGTCCGCGCGCCCGCGCGCTCGGCGATCGCTGGGGTGCGGTCGGTCGAGCCGGTGTCGACGATGCACAGCTCGTGGTAGGCGCCGGCCAGGCTGCGCAGGCAGCGCGGCAGCACGCGCGCCTCGTCGCGGACGATCATGCAGACCGAGATCCGCGGGGCCTTGAGCGGCTTCACGGGACCAGCTGGCGGTCGCGGTCGTAGGTGCCGAGGAAGTTATTGTCGTCGTAGTTGGCGAGCGCGGTGCGGAACATCCGATCGCGGCTCTCCCAGCGCGACGCCACCTCGGGGTAGTGCGCGATCCGCGCGTGATCGTCGTGCGACAGGTGGACCGCCTGGCCCGACTGCAGCCGGCGCAGGCCGCGGCCCAGGGTCAGCCGCGCGATCATGTCCTGATCCTCCCAGCCCCAGCCGTGCAGGCCCGCGTTGTAGCCGCGGATCGCCAGGAAGTCGCTGCGCCGGACCAGCAGCAGGCCGGGCGCGTTGCGCAGCCCCGTCTCGCTGTCCTCCTCGCTGTCGAGGATCGTGAGCCGGCGGCCATCGGCGGTCTTGATGTGCAGCTCGTAGCCGAACGCGACGACATGGCGGGCCTGCCGCGCGTTGGCCTCGGACTCGCGGACCCCGGCGAGCGTGGCGAACACGCCGTCGGTCTCGGCGAGCTGGCGCGCGAGCGCGGCGACCGGCTCGGGCTCGAGCACGATGTCGCAGTCGCAGAAGAACAGCACCGGCTGGTCGGTCGACGCCGCGCCGACGTTCTGCGCCGACGACTTGTTGAAGAACCGCTGGCCCGACACCTCGACGACCCGCAGCTCGTCGCGCCGGCCGGCCAGCTGGGCCTCGAGCAGCGCCGCGTCGCCGGAGAAGTTGACGATCGTGAGCTCGCCGCCGGCCTGGCGCGCGGCCGCGAGCAGGCTCGGCAGCGCGCGGGCCAGCTCGACGCGGTCTCTCCAGGTCACGATGATCGACAGCACTTGCCTACTCCTCGTCTCGCGCGATCGTCCGCGCCAGCTGCTCGGCCGACAGGCCGTGCGCGGCCCGCAGCTGGTCGTCGCCGCCGGACTGGCCGGCGTAGTCGTCGGGCCAGCCGAGCGCGGTGATCGGCAGCCGCAGCCCGAGCCGGTGGACGAGCGACGCCAGGCCGCCGAACGTGGCGTGGTCCTCGACGACGAACACCCGCCGGGCCTCGCGCAGCTCGCCCGCGAGATCCGGCAGCGGCCGCAGCCGCGCGACGTGCAGCACGCCGACCTGGCCCGCGCCGACGAGCCGCGCCGCGGCGAGCGCCCAGTGGCTGGCGATGCCGGTCGACACGATCACCACCGGCGCGCGCGGGGTCAGCCACCGCATCGGCCGCGCCTCGCCCGGCAGGTCGTCCTCGATCGGCGTGCGCGGGCAGCGCAGGTAGCTCGGGTCCTGCGTGGCGAGCAGCGTGCGCACCGCGAGCCGCGTGTCGTCGCGATCCGCGGGCGACCACACCTGCATGCCGGGCAGCGACAGCATCAGCGCCAGGTCGTTGACCGCGGCGTGCGACTTGCCGTTGCGGCCGCTCAGCCCGCCGGCGTGCGAGCCGACCAGCACGACCGGCTGGCGGGCCTGGCTCAGGCAGACCCGGATCTGGTCGTACGCCCGGTAGCACAGGAACGCGGCGAACGAGAACACCCACGGCCGGCGCCCGGCCTCGGCCATGCCCGCCGCGACCGACACCATGCTCTGCTCGGCGATGCCGGCCATCACGAACCGGTCGGGGTGGCGGACCGCGAAGTGGTGCGCGCCGTCGGAGTCCGCGAGATCGCCGTCGAGCACGACCAGCCGCGGCTCGGCGTCGGCGTAGGCCGCGAGCAGCT
>DASWOO010000065.1:0-3323 GCA_036404335.1 Kofleriaceae bacterium | reverse complement strand
CTGGGCGTGCACAGCGTGTTCGGCGCCGACGCGGACCTGTCGAACATCGACGGCGCGCGCGACCTGTCGGTCGGCACCGCGATCCACCAGGCGTTCATTTCGGTCGACGAGGACGGCGCCGAGGCCGCCGCCGCCACCGGGATCAGCCTCGGCGACGCTGCATCCGAGATCTCGTCGCTGGTCGCCGACCGCCCGTTCCTGTTCGCGATCTACGACCACGTCACGCACACGATCCTGTTCCTCGGCCGAGTCAGCGACCCGTCCGCCGGCGGCTGAGCCAGAGGATTCCCTCGATCGGCGCAGCAGCGAGATGTCGCGCGTTGAGGTCGGGCAATTGTCCCCGACCGTCGCATCACCCGAGTCTCGCGCGGCCTAGCGCAGCGGTCGCATCTGCCGCGCGCGCCGGAGATCGTTGACCGCGCGGCCGACGTGCTCGTCGTGCAGCAGCAGCTTCGACAGCGCGCCGGTGGTGATGCCCAGGCGCTGGGCGGTCGCGGCGATCTCGAGCTCGCCAGCGACCAGCAGATCGAGGAGCTCGGCGATCGCCGCCCAGTACTCGCCGGTCAGCCGGGTCTTGGCGCCGAGCGGCGCGGTGCCGGCCTTGACCATCGCCGCCAGGCGGGGCGAGGCGACGTAGCCCTCGAGCTGCACCGGCTCGCGGACGTCGAGCGCGATCGCCGCGCGCAGCCGCCGCACCGCGTGCAGCTTGTTCTCGGACTGCGACCGGCTATCCTCGCCGATTGCCGACGCGCCGCTCGGCTTGTGGCGCAGCCGGACCGCGCTCTCGGTCTTGTTGCGATGCTGGCCGCCCGGGCCCGACGCGCGATACCGGTCGACCTCGGACTGCGCCACGAGCGCCTCGTCGGTCGCCAGCAAGTAATCCGCGCGCGACATCGCGCGACTATCGCTCACCTGCCCCCGACAAGTCACGCGCGCCGCGGCGGGCTGGTCGCCGGGCCCTTGAGCTCGAGGTCGTTGCCCTCGGGGTCGCGCAGGTACAGCGACGGCCCTTCGCCCTCGGCGCCGTAGCGCGAGCCCGCGGCGCCGACCTCGACGCCCTGCGCGACCAGGAACGCCCGCAGCGCGGCCTCGTCGTACGGCGCCACCGCCAGGCACACGTGATCGACGTTGCGGCCATCGGCCCCCGGCGCCGCGCCGCCGACCCGGCCGAGCTTCCCGTCGATCGAGACGAGGTCGATCAGCGACTCGCCGACCCGGAGCTGGGTCAGCCCGAGCTCCGGCTGCTCGCGCTCGACCTGGCAGCCGAGCACGTCGCAGTAGAACGCGCGCATCCGCGCGACGTCGCGCACCCGGAGCACGACATGATCGAGTCGCCGGACGGTGAACGGTCGGGTCATCGCCATGCCGCCAGCATAGCCCGGCGCGCCGGTCACGGCCGGAGCTGGCGGCGCCGGTCGAGGATCAGCGCGGCCTCGGCCTCGGTGTCGCTGACCGCGTGGGCCATGTCGAGCAGGGCCGCGGCCTCGTCGGGGCGGTCGCGCGCGAGGTTGGCGAGGCCGAGCCAGAGCTCGGCGGGGCGGCCGCGCCAGCCGAAGTCGCCGAGCAGGGCGGCGATCGAGGTCAGCGCGCGGGTGGTCTCGGCGGGCAGCGGCTGGCCCGCGCGGGCGAGCTCGTGGACCTCGTCGGCGACCGTGCACAGCGCATCGCGCAGGCCGGCGAGCGCGTCGCCGTCGTCGCGGGATTGCGCGAGGAGCTGCTGCGGGGCCACGACGTGCTCGGCGAGGGCGTCGAGCAGCCGCCACTGGTAGCGGGTCTTCGCCGCGAGGTCGCCGCCGGGGTTCGGCAGCCAGGCGACGCCGGCGACCGGCGCCTCGCCGCCGCTGAAGCCGAGGGCAAAGGCGGTGCGGTGCCGCGCCGTGCCGTCCGTCGCCGGCGCGACCGCGCTGACGATGTCCTGCCAGGTGGCGCGCACGTTGTCGTCGGCGAGGCTGTAGCCGACGAACAGGAACGTGTGGTTGAGCATCAGGCCCTTGAGCAGCAGCTGGAACGCGGTGTGGCTGCTCGCGAACGTGTCGTAGTCGTGCTTGCTGAGGATCACGTCGCGGTAGCCGTCGCCGTCGATCCACTGCTCGGGCGGCGCCGCGTCACCGTGCAGCTTGACGATCTGCACGACCTCGGCGGCGCTGGTCGCCGGGACGTCGCCGGCGTGGGTCACGCTGCGCCACACCCGCTTGAGCGCGGCGAACGTCGACTCGAGCAGGCGATCGTAGTTGGTGGTGAACAGGATCGGCGCCTCGAGCTGCGCCAGCAGATAGTGGGTCAGCGCCGGCGTGTGCGCGCCGCCGAACAGCTCGACGATCACGCTCGCCAGCGACGGCAGCGCCGGGTCGAGCCGCGCGCGGCTGCGGTAGTACTGCGCGATCGCGAGCTTCGTGTTGTACGGCATCGGGCCGGCGTGCGGGATCCCGCCGAGCTCGGCGAGCCGGCGGATCAGCGCGTCCCAGCTCGGCATGCCGGAGCTCGCCGAGACCCCCGAGCCGACGAACAGCGCCAGCTCGCGCCGCGCCAGCGCGCGCAGCAGCTCGTCCGCGGGCGGCGCCCCGGCGGGCAGCTCGAGGCCCGGCGCCAGGCCCGCCACGCGCCGGGCCTGGCGAAACAGCGCCGCGTTGCCCGGCGAGAACACCACGAACGCGATGTCGAGCCGCGGCCGGCTCGACACGAACGCCGCCGCAGCGCGCACGAGCTGCCCGGCGACCGCGAGGGCCTGGCGATTGCCGCCGCCGCTGCCGATCAGCAGCGCCGGCACGAGCACGAGCCGGGGCTGATCCTCGCCCAGCTGCGCGCACGCATGCTCGAGCGCGCGCGTCAGGACCCGGCCCGCGCGCTCCTCCGGCGGCGAGCGGTCGCCCGCGCCGACCGTCCGCACCAGGACCACGGCCGGGCGCCCGCCGTCGGCCGCCAGCCAGTCGCACTCACCGACGAGCTTCTCGGTCGAGAGCTGCGCGTACCAGCTCGCGAACCCGGGCAGCGCCGCGAACGACGACCACAGCTGACCGTCGCCGCGCAGCGCCGTGCTGGTCGAGAACACGACCGCGTCGGCCCGGCACCGCGTGATGTCGCCATGGACGACCAGGACGCTTCCTGCACGCTCCACCATGCCGCCAGTATCTGGCACAATCGCCCCTGCATGGGTCACCGGGGCGGGATCAATGGCTGGTGACGGGCGGCCGATCTCGGCCGGCTGAGCGCGCAGGCGCCGTCGCGGCTCACGGCGCGCCGGGGAGCGCCTCGAGCGCGGTCGGCCGCCGGCAAGGCCCGAAACCGGCTGTCGCGTTCGCGCGGCGGCGGTTCTGTGCCGCCGC
>DASWOO010000064.1:0-8983 GCA_036404335.1 Kofleriaceae bacterium | reverse complement strand
GGGCACGTACACGATCAGCAACAACACCGTCGACAGCCCGACCTACGCCGGCGTCCTATTCGTCGGCAGCGGCGCGATCACCGGGGTGACCTTCAGCAACTTGCTGGTCAGCGCGCCGGGGACCTCGGGCATCGAGACCCGCAACAACGTCCGCGGCAGCGCGACCCTGACCGGCTCGACCTACGGCACGATCACCAACGCCGCCGGCGCCAACTTCGTCATCACCAGCTCCGGATCGGGCGGCGCGACCGGCGCCGGCGGTGGCGGCGTCACCCCGGCCGGCCCGCCCGGCTTCACCTACGTGGCCGACGAGAACGCGACGTACGCGCTGCCTGCGGTGGGCGACGTGGCCTATGGCGCGAACAACAGCTTCAACTATCGATATGCCGCGACCGGCAGCATCACGTTCAACAATGCCACCTTCCAGGATCCCAGCCCGGGCGCGACCAAGCACGGCTTCTACCGGGCGGGCCCGGCCGGTCCGGCGGGCTACACCTACTGCGCGCCCGACCTGGGCAGCTTCACCCTGCCGTCGATCAGCGATGTCGCGTATGGCGCCAACGGCGCGTTCGCTTATCTGAACGGCAAGACCGGCGCGATCACGTTCAACCCGACGACGTTCGGCGGAGATCCGGCGCCGGGCGTCGGCAAGGCGGGCTTCTATCGGGCCGCCAGGCCGGACCTGGTGGTCACGGCGATCACTTGGTCGCCGGTCAGCCCGGCGGCGGGGACCGGCGTGACGTTCACCGCGACGATCAAGAACCAGGGCGGCGGGGCCACCCCGGGCGGGATCAAGCACGGCATGGCGTTCTCCGTGGACGGCAGCGAGGTGACCTGGTCGGACACCGACTTCACCTCGCTCGCCCCCGGCGCCACCGTGAGCCTGACCGCCAACGGCGGGACCAGCGGGCCGACCTGGGCGGCGATCGCGGGCACGCACACCATCGCGGCGACGATCGACGATCAGGACCTGATCGCGGAGAGCAGCGAGGCCAACAACACCTTCAGCACCAGCCTGACCGTGGGCACGGGCGGGGGTGGCGGCGGTGGCTTCCCGGCGGCGGGCGTCTGGTACAAGATCCTCAGTCGGTCGAGCGGGAAGGCGCTGGAGATCGGCGGTCAGACGACCAATGACGGCGCCGGCGCCGATCAGTGGGATTACCTGAGCCAGGGCAATCAGAAGTGGCAATTCGTCGCGACCGACGGCGGCTACTACGAGGTCGTGGTCCAGAACAGCAACAAGGCCCTGGATGTCGACGCGGCCTCCACTTCCGATCACGCCAAGGTCCAGCAGTGGACCTACGGCGGCGGCGCCAACCAGCAGTGGGCTGTCGTGAGCCTGGGCGGTGGGTTCTACAAGATCGTGGCCCGGCACTCGGGCAAGGTCCTGGACGTGGCCGGGGCGGGCGCGGCCAACGGGGTCCAGGTCTACCAGAACACCTACGCCGGCGGGACCAACCAGCAGTGGACCATCGTCACCGCTAACTGAGGCGGCGTAATCCTGGCATGGTAGCCGGGATGTCTCCTTCCGATCTGCTCGGCTGCCGGGTGACCCTGCGCATCGTCCGGTTCGCCGACGCGGGCGCCTACCTCGGCCTCGATGGCGCGGAGGCGCTGGCTCTCGACGCCGAGGCCCGCGACGCCGCCATCCTGCTGCCCGGCAGCGAGGTCCCGCGCGACGCGCGCGAAGGCGACGCGCTGCGCGTGTTCGTCTATCTCGACTCCGAGGATCGGCCGATCGCGACCCTGCGCGTGCCCCGGCTGGCGCTCGGCGAGGTCACGTTCCTCGAGATCACGGCGTGCACGCCGATCGGCGCGTTCGTCGACTGGGGGCTGGGCAAGGAGCTGCTCGTGCCGTTCGCCGAGCAGTCCAAGGACCTGTACGTCGGCGAGCGCCAGCCGCTCGGGCTCTACGTCGACAACACCGGCCGGCTCGCCGCGACGATGTTCGTCAGCGACATGCTCGACCGCCGGCCGCGCCGGGTCGTGCTCGACGAGTGGGTCGAGGGCGAGGCCTGGCGCAACGATCCGGACGTCGGGCTGTTCGTGATCGTCGAGCGCTCGTTCGTCGGCCTGGTCCCGGCGAGCGAGCCGCACCGGCTCGTGCGCGGCGAGGCCGCCAAGTTCCGGGTCGCGGCGATCCTCGACGACGGCAAGCTCGTGCTGTCGCTGCGCCAGCACGCCTACCAGGAGCTCGCCGGCGACGCGGAGCGCGTGCTGGCCGTGCTCAGCTCCGACGCGGCGATCCCGCGGGTCGGTGATCGCTCGAGCCCCGAGCTGGTGCGCGACCTGTTCGGCCTGAGCAAGAAGGCGTTCAAGCGCGCCGTCGGCCGCCTGCTGAAGGACGGCTCGGTCACCATCGACCCCGACGGCTTCGTCGTCGCCGTCCGGCGCTGACTAATCGACGGGCGCGAACGTGTAGTGCTGGCCGCCCTCGTCGACGCCGAGCGCGAGCCGGCCGCCGGCGCGCGGCTCGAGGTGCAGCTCGGTGTCGACGGCCGGCGGGTCGAGCAGCACGAGCGTCTGGCCGGCGGCGAGCGCGACCCGCGAGCGCCACTCGCCGACGTCGAGCACGACGTAGCCGCCGAGCCGAGCCAGCGTGATCGAGCCGAGCTGCGGGTTGGCGTAGCGGCCGACGAGCCGCGCGGCGAGCGCCGGCGGCAGCGCGGGCGTGGCGTCGACCAGGGCGCGGGCCGCCGCGGCGTCGCGTCGGGCCACGGCGTCGCGCAGCGCGCGGCTGGCGCGATCGGGCGCGCCGAACACCAGCTCGAGCAGGCGCTGGCGGACGACGTCGGGCAGGGTGCGGTCGAACCCGGCGTTGGTCAGGATCACCGCGCCGATCCCGGCGTCGGGCAGGAAGAACAGATCGGTCGAGAACCCGAACGTGTTGCCGCCGTGGCCGACGATGGTGACGCCGTGGTCGTCCTCGACGAACAGGCCGAGGCCGTAGCTCGTGCGGCCGCCGACCCGGACCATCGGCGCCCGCCGGCGATGCAGGCTCGCGGCGCTGACCAGGCGCGCGCCGCCGCGGTCGCGGCCATCGGCGAGCTCGAGCGCCAGGTAGCGCGCGAGGTCCGCGGCGCTCGACCACGCGCCGGCGGCCGGGCGGATCGCGTCGACCATCTGCTCGTCGGCGAGCGGGATCGCCACGTGGTCGAGCGCGCGGGTCCGGCCGTGCGGCGTCGCGTGATCGCGGGCCTCGACCACCCGGACGTCGAACGTCGTCGAGGCCATGCCGAGCGGCGCGAACACGTAGCGCTGCATCGCGAGGTCGTAGGCGTCGCCGATGCGCAGCGCCGGCCAGACGGTGTGCGCCGCCCAGTAGCCGCCGGCGGCGAACATCGCGTTGCTGTACTGGAACACCCGGCCCGGCGCCGCGCTCGGCGGGCGGCGCGCGAGCTCGGCGATCCGCTGCTCGGGCGTGGCCGCCGCGTACGCGAAGATCAGCTCGCCGCCGTCGCCGGGCATGCCGCTGCACGCGCAGACGGTGTGCGCGACGGTCAATCCCGGAAGCGCTTGGCCCGGAAGCGCTTGGCCCGGAAGCGCTTGGCCCGGACGCGCGAGCCCCGGCGCCAGCGCCTCGAGCGGCGAGTCCCACGCGAACCGCTGCTCGTCGACCAGCCGCGCCATCATCAGCGTGGTCAGCGGCTTGGTCGTCGAGCCGATCAGGAACAGCGTGTCGGGCGTGACCGGCTCGGGCCGGCCGAGCTGACGCACGCCGAAGCCATGCGCCAGGACGACCTGGCCATGATCGACGATCGCGATCGCCACGCCCGGCACCCGGGCCTGCGCCCGCGCGAGCTCGACGAACCCGGCCAGCGCGGCGAGCCGGCTCGGATCCAGCGGCTGCGCGATCCGCCCGGCGTACGCCCGATCCTCGTGCGCGATCGCCGGCAGCGCGGTGCCCAGCCGCGCGCGCGGCGCCGGCGCCCGGCCACACGCCGCCAGCATCGCCGCGACCATCACCGTCCGCCGTCTCATCCCTCCAGCATGCACGCCACCGGATGCGCCGCCGGGTGCCGATCGGATAACCGCGCGCGGCTGCGAGGTCTGCCTAGCCGAGCTCGCGGTCATGCTGCAGCGAAGGCACGGCGTGCCGCGCCTCCTCGACCTTGGCCAGATCGATCTCGGCGGTGATCATCCCCGGCCCGAGATCGCCCGCGTCGGCCAGCACCTCGCCCCACGGCGACACGACCAGCGAGTGGCCGAACGTCTTGCGGCCGCCGGCGTGGGTCCCGACCTGGGCCGGGGCGAACACGAAGCAGCCGGTCTCGATCGCCCGGGCCCTCAGCAGCACGTGCCAGTGCGCCCGGCCGGTCGGCACGGTGAACGACGACGGTACCGTCAGCATCACCGCGCCGGCCTGTGCCAGCTTGCGATACAGGTGCGGGAACCGCAGGTCGTAGCAGATCGTCATGCCGAGCACGCCCCACGGCGTCGCCGCGGTCACCGCGCGCGTGCCCGGCCGGAACGCCGCCGACTCGCGATAGGTCTCGCCGTTGGGCAGCTGGACGTCGAACATGTGGATCTTGTCGTAGCGGGCGACGACCTCGCCGACCGAGTTGATCAGGTACGAACGATTCGCGCATCGCCCGGCGCCCGGATCGGGCTCCTCGAGCCGGATGTGCAGGCTGCCGACCAGGAACCACACGCCGAGCTCGCGCGCCAGGCTCCGGGCCGACGCCAGCCCCGGGTGCTGCGCCTCGGCCAGCGCCTTGGCCAGCGTGTCTTCCCGGTCGGCGCCGACCATCGTCGAGTTCTCCGGCGTCATCACCAGCTGCGCGCCGGCGGCGTGCGCGGCCCGCGCCTGCTGCTCGATGAACGCGACGTTGGGCAGGATCTCGTTGCCCGCGTTGACCTGGATCAGTCCCACCGTCAGCTTGGCCATCCCGACGGCATAGCATTGCTCGCAGGTTTCTCGTACGCTCGCAGCGCTCCGAGATCCCCGTGAGGGGAATCAGACGGCGATCTGGGGCGTAAGGGGTAGTCGATGCGTTTGTATGGACCGGTCGTCATTGCGTTGCTCGCGATCAGCTGCGGCGGGCCCAAGCCTGCCGCCACCGACCTCAAGGTCACGGGCGCTCCGACCGGTGAGGTCACGGGGCCGACCCACCTGACGGTCGGGTTCTCGCGGCCGATGGTGACCCACGATCAGCTCGATCAGGTGGTCGCGGCGCCGCCCGCCAAGATCTCGCCCGAGATCGTCGGCGAGGCCAAGTGGGGCGACGAGAAGACCCTGGTGTTCTGGCCCAAGGCCGACCTGCCGGTGTCGACCAGGTACACCGTGACCGTGGCCAAGGGCACCAAGGCGATCGACGGCAACGAGCTCGCCGAGCCCTTCAGCTTCGAGTTCACCACGCCGCGGATCACCGCCACCGTCCAGATCATCGGCAACGACAAGCGCACCCCGCGCGACGTGCCGGCGCACATCGGGTTCTCTCAGCCGGTCGCGTTCGAGCAGGTCGTCCAGCACTGCCACTACGCCGGCGCCGCCGGCGCGATCAACCTCAAGCTCGCGACCCGCAAGCGCGTGCCGCCGCCGGAGAGCGGCGGCGGCGAAGGCGGCGAAGGCGAGGGCGAGGCCCCGCCGCCGGCCGACGACCAGACCACGGAATTCCTGGTCGAGCCGGTGTCGCCGCTCGCGGTCGACACCGCCTGGAAGGTGGTTTGCTAGGCGGGCCTGGTCGGCAAGACCGGCAACCTCGGCCTCGAGAAGCCGGTCGAGACCGCGTTCCACACCTACGGCCCGTTCCACTTCGTCAAGCTCGACCCGAGCGGTAACGCGGTCGAGCCCGACGAGGGCCTGCGCCTCGCGGTCGGCTTCACCAACCCGCTCAAGGCGCCCTATCTGCTCAAGCTGACACCGGCGGTCAAGGGCTTCCCGGATCACTGCTACTCGCTCGACGACGAGACCCCCGGCGTCAGCTGCAACGTCGATCTCGAGCCGCAGACCGCATACACCCTGACCGTCGACGCCGCCCAGCACGACGTGTTCGACCAGGTGCTCGGCAAGCCGCAGGTCCTGACGTTCAAGACCACCGACGCCAAGCCGGCGATCTCGATGGAGTCGGGCTACTTCCTCGCCGAGCTCAAGCGCCCGGTGCTGCCGATCTGGACCCGCAACGTCAACCAGCTCGACGTCACCGCGATCCAGGTCACCCCCGAGAACTTCCATCAGCTGCGCCCGCTGCTCGACTGGTGGCAGCCGACCGCGGTGGACTTCGTCAAGACCAAGCTCAAGCCGACGGTCAAGACGATCCCCGTCGCCGGCACCCGGAACAAGTGGGGCCAGCACGCGATCGGCGCGGCCGAGCTGTTCGGCGGCGAGGCCGGGCCGGGCATGTTCTACGTCGAGGTCGGCACTAAGGACGTCGCCAGCCCGCCCTACGCCGACGGCGGACGCAGCAAGGTCCTGGTCAACTTCACCGACATCGGCGTGGTCAGCAAGATGTCGCCGTCGCGCGGCCTGGTCTGGGCGACCCAGCTGTCGACCGGCAAGCCGCTGGCCGGCGCGCAGGTCAGCGTGCGCGGCGGCAACGGCAAGGTCACGTGGTCGGGCACGACCGACGCCGACGGCGTGGCGCTCCTGCCCGGCTCGTCGCAGCTGATCCCCAAGGACGACGGCAAGGGCCTCGACAGCCAGGGCGAGCACTACGAGCAGGAGCGCGGCGACGCGGCGATCCGGATCTACGTCCAGCAGGGCAAGGACTGGACGATGATCAACCCGTCGAGCACCAACGGGCTGTCGGCGTGGAACTACAACGTCGAGGTCGACAGTGACCCGGGCGCGACCCGGATGCGCGGCTTCATGCACACCGACCGCGGCCTGTACCGGGCGGGCGAGAAGGTCCACGTCAAGGGCCTGGCCCGGATCACCAAGCTCGGCCAGCCGCTCGACGTGCCCGGCGAGGGCAAGCCGATCAAGGTGTCGGTCACCGACCCGCGCGGCAAGGTGATGATCACGACCGAGACCAAGCTCAGCGCCTACGGTGGGTTCTGGTTCGACCTCGACCTGCCGGGCGACGCGCGGCTCGGCGACTACGTGGTCCGCGCCAACCTCGATGCCGGCGCGTTCACCCGGACGTTCGTCGTCGAGGCCTACCGGCCGGCGACGTTCGAGGTCACCGGCAAGATGGCGACCGCCCCGCTGGTCAAGGCCGGCAAGCTCGCGGGCACGATCTCGGCCAACTACTTCTACGGCGCGCCGCTGCGCGATGCCAAGCTCGCGCTCAACGTCCACAGCCGGACCCGGCGCGTGACGTTCGCCGGCTACGACGACTACGTGTTCGTCGACGAGCGGCGCTACGAGGGCTACCGCGACGAGGTGATGGGCGCGCAGACCATGGTCACCGAGGATCACGTCCAGCTCGACGACAAGGGCAACGCCCAGCTGGCGATCCCGGTCGGTCCCAAGGAGCTCTCGGCCGATGCCGATCTGATCGTCGAGGCCAGCGTCACCGCGCCCAACAACGAGGTGATCGCCAAGTCGTTCACCGTGCCGTACTTCCACGCCGGCGCGTACTTCGGCATCAAGCAGGGCGACTACTTCGTCGAGGTCGGCAAGCCGCGCACCGTGCAGTTTGTCGAGCTGAGCGCGGCCGGCAAGCCGATCGCCGGGCGTGCCAAGGTCACGATCACCCGCCGCGACTGGAACTGCGTGTGGGAGGACTGGGGCTATCGCGGCAACTACCAGTGCAAGGACACGACGAAGACCGTGTTGACCCAGGTCGTGGCGATCACGCCCGGCGTGCCGGCCGAGGTCAGCTACACGCCCGACGCCGGCGGCGACTACTGGGTGCTCGTCGATAACGAGACGGCGAAGACGCCGGACGGCGCGGCGCCCGTGGCGGCGGAGTTCTACTCGTGGGGCGACGGCGGCGGGTCGTGGAAGAGCTCGGACTCCCAGAGCCTCGAGATCGTCGCCGACAAGACCCAGTATAAGGCCGGCGACGTCGCGACCCTGCTGCTCAAGACCGACCTGACCCAGGCGACCGGCATCGTCACGATCGAGCGCGACGGCGTGATCGAGAAGAAGACGATGACCCTGACGCCCAAGGTCAAGCACCTGACCGTGCCGATCACCGGCGACTACGCGCCCAACGTCTACGTCTCGGTCGCGCTGGTCCAGGGCCGGATCGGCGAGGGCACGCGCGGCAAGCCGCGGATGCAGATGGGCATCGTCAACCTCGCGGTGCGGCCCGACGACAACAAGCTGACCGTCGCGATCGAGACCGACAAAAAGGACTACCGGCCGGGCGATCAGGTGACCGCCAAGGTCAAGGTCACCGACGCCGCGGGCAAGCCGGTGGCGTCCGAGGTCTCGATCACCGCGGGCGACGAGGGCGTGCTGTCGCTGATCAACTACGAGACCCCGAACCCGATCCCGACGTTCTACGCGCCGTGGGGCCTGGGCGTGACCAGCGCGACCCAGCTCGAGTACCTGCGCGACATCCCGGGGCCCAACCAGGACCGGCCGGCGTTCGGCGGCGATCAGGCGGGGACGCTGCGCTCGAAGTTCGCGTCGACGGCGGTGTGGACGCCGGGCGCGGTCACCGATGCCGACGGGCTCGCGACCGTGACGTTCACCGCCCCGGATAACCTGACCGCGTTCCGGATGATGGCGCTCGCGGCCGACAAGGGCCACCGGTTCGGCTCGGCCGACAAGCGGTTCACCGTGTCCAAGCCGCTGCAGCTGCACGCGTCGCTGCCGCGGTTCCTCAACTCGGGTGACGTGCTGCACGGCGGCGTGGTCGTGCACAACGAGACCGGGGTGGCCGGGACCGCGACGGTGAAGCTCGTGGCGGACAAGCACCTGACCCTGACCGGCCCGGCCGAGCAAACGGTGGCGGTCGGCAAGGGCGCGCGCGTGCCCGTGCTGTTCGACCTGACCGCGGGCGTGCCGGGCACGGCCAAGCTGCAGTTCACGGTCAAGATGAACGACGAGTCCGACGGGCTCGAGCAGCGCCTGCCGATCCAGCTGCCG
>DASWOO010000063.1:0-4567 GCA_036404335.1 Kofleriaceae bacterium | reverse complement strand
ATCCCGCCGAAGTACAGGACGTAGCCGAGGTGGGTCCAACCGTCGCTCACCTCGGCCGATCGCCGGCGGGCCTGCACCAGGCGCACCGCGGCGTCGATGGTCAGCGCGATGCCGACGATCCGGCTGGCGTCCACCGTGCCGACGCACAGCGTCGCGGCGACGTAGTACGCCGAGTCGAGCGCCAGCACGCTGCCCGCGAGCACGCGGACGGCCAGCGCGCGCGCGGCCAGGATCACGACCACGAACAGCGCGATCCACACCACGGGAGTGGCGGACGATTGCGCCAGGACGCCCGCGCGCGGCAAGCCGATCACGACCGCCCAGCCGGCCAGGCCGAGCGCAATTGTGAACAGAGATCCGGCCGGACGCGCCACAGCGATGGGCTCACTGTATCGCCGCCGAAACGGAAACGGTCCCTCCACCCGCGGTGGAAGGACCGATCAGCCGCAAATCGTAGCCAGAGCTGCCCTACAGAAACTGCGTAGGACGCTGCGAGGGTTGAGAGAATTACCGACGCTCGGCGTCGGTCAGATGTCGATGATCATGACCCCGCGCTCGACCTCTTCGCGCGGTGGAGTGACGCTCGGGCGATCATCCCGTGGGCGCTCGATCGGAAGCTCGATGCGCACGAGCTCGCTCTCGCGTCGTTGGTCGCGTTCCTTCTTGAGGATTTCTTCGATGATCCAGGGATCCAGCATAGCGGACCGCCTTTCGCGGCAGATGCGCCGACCTCGCCGGTCTAGCGCAGTTACATTGATCGGTAACGCCGAACCTAGGTGAGTGCAACCAGCGGGCCTCGAACGATGCGTCCTGCAAAAATATTCTAACGCATCGAAATCGATGGAGCCGTAGTTCTTCACCAACAAAACATGATGAAGCCAGATCGCGATCCCGCAGCTCTACGCCGGGTGTTTTGCACCCCAAGCCCAGGTGAGATAGCAGTAGCCGACGCGGAAACCCGAGCGTCACCGCACGGTTGTGATCGACACCGACGCTCTGACCTTTTTGCGGAGCACGCCGTTCGTGATCCACAGCGCACCGCATCTCAGCGGCACGCCGAGGTGAGATCGTCCCTACCTCGCGCGACTCCTGGCGTCCGTCGCGAGGCATGCACCCTGATTCGACCAAGCACGATCGAACATGTGCATCGATCGAGGCCCGCGCAAGCTGGGCTTTATCTCAGTCGAGGTCCTTGAGCTTCCACGCCCCGTCTTCCTTCACCCACTGCACCTGATAGCGGTCACCGCCGTACGACATCCGCGCGTCGTTGCCGCGCTCGGTGATCGGCTCGTCGACGTTGGCCTCGAGCGTGTTGATCAACGTCTCCATCTGCTCGCGCGACGGGCCCGTGAACTGGGCCTGCATCTTCTTCGCGTCCATCTTCTCGCGGTAGCTGTTCGGCACGAACCGCAGCATCAGATCCCAGCGCTCGAGCCGGTACGCGCGGATGAACGAGCGCAGCGCCGCCTTGGGCGACGACTGGTCGTAGAACTCCAGCGGGTTGGTCGCGATCCGCCACTGCCCGCCCTCTTGCACCAGGCGCATCGTGTCGCCCAGGCCGTACTCGAGCTCGGCCGAGACCTCGACGTGGCCCTTCTTGCCGCGCAGCCGATCGGCGGTCTCGGCGACCTCGCGGCCGCTGTCCCGCATCATCCGCACGTAGTCCTCGCGCGACACCTTGCCGCGAAAGCTCGCCGACATCATGTCGTACGCGGCGCTGAAGTCGCGGTCCTTGAGCGCGGTGCCGTAGCGATCGAGCGTGCCGGTGGGGCCGCTGTGCGAGCACGCCAGCAGCGTCAGTCCAAACGCCATCGCCATCGCGGTCCGCATACGGCCTGGGTTATAGCGGAGGGGGCACGGGGTCGCCAGCACGCGCGCGCTTGTGATCCGCGGCGAACCCGGTGGTCGCCACCGCCATGCCCAGCGCCGCGACGACCAGCGCCGCGGTCGGGACCCACATCGCGGTGCCCAGGGTCGAGTGCTGCGAGACCTCGCCGACCAGCCAGGACGACGGCGCGGTGCCGGCCATGTGCATCGTGAAGATCACCAGGCCCTGGGCGGCGACGCTACGATCGTGGGGCGCGAGGTCGTCGATCGAGGCGGCCATCGGCGCGTGGTACCAGCTGATGAAGAACAGGGTCGCGATGCCGGCGGCGTACAGCGCGGCGCTGTTGGGCAGCTCGATCGCCAGCGCCGCGCACGGGATCGTCATCGTCATGCCGGCGACGATCGTCCACAGCCGGCCGCTCATCCGCCGGCCGCGCAGCCAGTCGGCGATCCGGCCGCCGGTCAGGATCCCGCCGAGCCCGCCGAACAGCGACAGCGCGAGCAAGGTGCTCGCCTGGCCCTCGGACAGCCCCTTCTCGCGGGTCAGGAACTCCTTGAGCCAGGCGTTGTAGCCGCCGGCGGCGAACGCCATCGCGGTCGCCGACAGCATGATCCAGCGCAGCGTGCGGATCCGCAGCAAGACGTAGACCTCGGTCACGAAGTGCGACGCGACCTGGAGCAGGTAGCGCCACCACGCGACGTCGGGCGGCGACGTGCCGTGCGACGGCACCGGCAGGCCGGCGAGCGCGAGCGACAGCACGACGCCGGGCACGGCGAGCACGATCACGACGAGCGGGAAGCCGAGCGCGATGCCGACCGCGAAGCCGGCGACGCCGCCGAGGAACAGGCCGAGGTTGAAGATCGATAGCCGGCTCGCCTTGCGCGGGCCCTCGAAGATCTCCGACAGGATCGAGTTGGCGACCGGCACGACCGCGGCGGTGCCGAGCCCGACCAGCGCGCGCGACAGCGAAAGGCCGATGTAGCTGTCGCCCAGCGCCCCGGCCGCGCCGGCGACGCTGGCCAGCATCATGCCGGCGATGATCACCCGGCGCCGATCGTAGCGGTCACCGGCCCAGCCGAACGGCAGGGTCGCCGCCGCGTGCGGCAGCATGAACACGGTCTGCAGCAGGCCGACCTGCGCGTCGTCGATGTGGAACCGGTGCTTGAGCACCGGCACCACGGTGAACAGGGCGTTGCGCGCCGCGTACGACACCAGGTTCGTCAGGGCGAGGACGACCAGGATGTGCACGTTGCGCGAGCGCTGGGTCATGGCGACGTGTCACTCACCGTCAGGTCGTAGCCGGCCTCGTCGGAGGCCTCCGAGCCCTTGACCCGCACGACCGCGGCCTTACCGGCGGGCACGCTGGCCGAGGCCTTCTCGGCGGCGCCCTTGCCCGGGTGATCGGATCGCGCGACGACCGCGCCGTCGACCAGGAGCTCGATCGCGAGGTCGAGCTCGGCGGGCGTGTCGATCGAGACGTCGAGGTTGTGGGCCGCGTCGGCCGCGGCGATCGCGAAGCAATCGACGTCGCCGGTGCTCCACTGCGCGTGCAGGGTCTTGCGGTCGGCCGGCATCGCCATCGCGGTCTCGGGCGTGTCGTTGGGCTCGAGCTCGGCGTCGGCCGGGATGACCTTGGCGACCGCGCGCAGCTGGTACGCGGTCTCGGGGTTGGAGCGCTCGGCGGCGCGCACGGTCAGGTAGTGGAACGGCGGCGCGCCGGCCGGGACCTGGGGGACGAAGCCGCGGACGACCAGCGGCCCGCCCTTGCGGCCGGTGCGCTTGAGGATCGGCTTGCCGACCCCGTCGCCGAGCTCGAGCTGGAGCGCGACGCCGTCGACCGCGGTCAGCTCGACATCGAGCGCGTTCCTGGCCGACAGCGCCTCGACCGAGATCTTCCAGACGTCGGCGTCGCCGGTCCAGCCGAGGAAGCCGGTGCCGGTGTCGCCGGCGATCAGGTCGTTGGCCTGGCCGCGGTCGTCATCGGGCTCGTGCTCGCTGCCGGCGGACGGCGCGGCCATGCTCGCGGTCAGCTCGTACGGGCCGATCGCGGGCGGTCCGGCCTCGGCGGCCGCGGGCTGGCCCTTGCGCGCCTTGTGCGGCTTGCCGGGCGGCTTCTTGCTGTGGACCACCACGACATAGCGCCCCGGGTTCGCGCCGAAGTTGGGGATGCCCTCGCGCGCCCGGGCGCCGCCGCGGTCCGAGCGGGCGACCACGTTGCCGGCGGCGTCCTCGAGCTCGAGCACCAGGTCGAGGGCGTCGAGCGGCGAGGCCATCACGCTCAGCATGCCGGCCTGGGTCACCTCGATCTTGAACCGGTCGACGTCGGTCTCGGGGTCGATCCGGGCGTGGACCGTCGCGCCCAGCGCGAGCGCGCCGGCGGTGTCGTTGGCGTCGTTGGGCTCGACCTCGTCGGCCGCGGGCCCCGACGCCTCGCGGGCGCCGGCCGCGTCGCTGACCGGCGCGACCACGACCGCGGCGCCGGCGTCGCCGGTGCGATGGCCCGCCGGCCGCTTGTTGCCGCATCCCGTGACCAGCGCCACGGCCACCACCCACGCCTCCCGCCGGTGCATCAAGCGACCTTCGTTTTGTCGACCAGGCCGGCGAGGAACTCGGCCGACGACACCACGTTGCCGTCGACCTTGATCTCGCCTTTCATCTTGAAGATCTTGCCCTTGCGCAGCGGGATGACCTCGATGATCAGCTGGTCGCCAGGCACGACCGCCTTGCGGAACTTCACCG
>DASWOO010000062.1:0-5017 GCA_036404335.1 Kofleriaceae bacterium | reverse complement strand
CGAGGTGGCTGACCGCGATCACGTCCTCGGCCTGCTGGGCGCGCAGCCAGTCGACCAGCGGCCGGAGCTGCTCGGCGGTCGGGGTGTCGCCGATGCACCGCACCCCGTCCTCGAGCACGATCGCCGCGCCGTGCGCGTCGGTCACCGCCAGCAGCGACGGCACGGCCAGGCCGTCGAGCATGTTGGGCGCGGTGACCAGCGAGCGGACGATCACCGCCTCGTGCTGCTGGGCGAGCTTGGTCCGCTCGGCGATCTGCGCGGCGGCCATCACGCGCAGCTGCCACGACAGCGACTGGCCGAGGAACTCGGCGGTGTCGCGCGCGGCCGAGGCGATGATCCGCGGCCCGGAATAGTGGTTGCAGGCGATCAGCCCCGCGAGCACGCCATCGACGACCAGCGACACCGACATCGACGCGGTGACGCCCATGTTGCGCAGGTACTCGATGTGGAGCGGCGACACGCTGCGCAGCACGGCGTGGCTGAGATCGAGCGGCGCCTGGTCGGGCGGCTCGAGCGGCACCGGCCGGTAGCTGACGTCGGCGATCAGCCGCAGCCAGTTGACGGTGTACAGCTTGCGGGCCTGCGCCGGGATGTCCGACGCCGGGTAGTGCAGGCCGAGGAGTCGAACCGGTAGACCATCACGCGGTCGAAGCCGGTGACCGCGCGGACCTCCCGCGCCGCGACCTGACACAGCGCGGGGACCGAGCCGGCATGCCGCATGCGCAGGATGCTGCCGCGCAGCCGCGGATCGAAGCCGCGCGGCCCGCCGGCGATCGCAGCCTCGGCGGGTGCTCGAGCTCGACGATGACGTCGTCGCCCGAGCGATGCATCATCGCGTCGAACGAGCCGCCGCGCGCGGTCGCGATCCGCAGCGGGCTCGACTCGCGGAGCACCGAGCGCTGGTTCGCGTCGAGGATCTGCTCGGCCGACCCGGCGCCGAGCAGGCCGCCGAGCGGCAGGCCGAGGACCGCCGCCGGCTCGACGCCGAGCCAGCTCGCGAGGTTGGCGCTGACCTGGTGGATCCGCAGATCGGCGCCGCGGCATGCGAACAGCAGGCCGTGCGGCTGGATCGAGCCGGGGATGTGGATCGGCTCGCGCGCGCAGTTGTCGAGCGTGACCGGCTCGCGCGCGTCGATGAAGTTGTCGTCGGCGGTCATGCCACGGCTCCGTGCGCGCGCCTCGCGGTGGCGTAGGCCTCGAACGTGGCCGCGGCGGCGGCACAGACCTCGGCGGGGTCGAGCGGGGCACGCGCCAGCTGGTCGACGAAGCCGCGCCAGTGCTTGGCGGTGTCGCGGCCGCGCAGCCGCAGGTAGGTCATGGTCTCGGCGGCGAACCCGAGCTCGCGCTCGAACCGCTCGGCGAGCATCATGCCGCCGAGCGTCGAGCCCTCGATCACGTAGGCCGTGCCGTATGCCGCCGCGGCGCTGGCGAGCTCACGCTCGCGGCCCGGTCCGCGGCCCGATCAAATTATCTGCGGCTCACCGCGTGCGCTCACGCGCGTGTGCGATCGCGCCTCGGATAAGCTCGCCCCCGCCGTGAATCCTGGCTTCTACGAGCAGTTCCCCGTGCTGGAGACCACGCGCCTGCGGCTGCGCGCGATGACCGTGGCCGACGACGAGCTGATCTTCGCGCTGTTCTCCGATCCCGAGGTCACGCGGTTCTACGACGTCGCGACCATGACCGACCAGGCCCAGGCCACCGCGCTCGCCGACCGCCTGCGGCGCCGATTCCCCGATCGCATCGGGATCCGCTGGGTGATCGAGGTCGGCGGCCGCGCGATCGGCACCTGCGGCTACCAGGGCATCGTCGCCGCCTCGTGCCGCGCCAGCCTCGGCTACGAGCTGGTGCGCGACGCCTGGGGCCACGGCTACGCCACCGAGGCCGTCGCCGCCGTCGTCGAGCATGGCCATCGCGCGATGGGCCTTCACCGGATCGACGCCCTGGTCTACAGCGCCAACCACGCCTCCGGCGCCGTGCTTCGCAAGTGCGGCTTCCTCCCCGAGGGCGTGCTCGCCGACTACGGCCGGCTCGGCGACCAGTTCGCCGACATGACGATCTACGCGCACGTCGACCGCTGACGGCGCGGGGGTTGCACGACCTCACGCATGCTTGGCGCCGTACTGTTCGATCTCGACGGGACCCTGGTAGATACCAACGATATGCATGTGCGCGCGTGGCACGCCGCGATGAAGACGCACGGCTATCACGTCGCGCCGGACCGGATCGCGGTCGAGGTCGGCAAGGGCGGCGACCAGCTGGTGCCGGACGTCCTGGGCCGCGAGGCGGAGCAGAAGGCCGGCGAGGCGCTCAGGAAGACGCACGGCGAGGAGTTCAAGAAGATCGCCGAGCGCGAGGGCATCCTGATGATGCCCGGCGCCCGCGAGCTGATGGACGCGATGCGCGCGCGCGGCCTGAAGCTGGCGCTGGCGACCAGCTCGAGCGACGACGGGCTCGAGGTCGTCGAGCGGGCGAGCGGCGTGGCGTGGCGCGAGCTCTTCGACGTGGTCACCGGCGCGGACGACGCGAAGCGCAGCAAGCCGGCGCCGGATATCGTGACCGTCGCCGTCGAGAAGCTCGGGATGGGCCCGGCGGAGTGCGCGATGTTCGGCGACACGCCGTGGGACGCGAAGTCGGCCAAGCGCGCCGGCGTGACGCTGATCGGCGTGCGGTGCGGCGGCAACGACGACAAGGCGCTGCTGCGGGCCGGGGCGCGGCTGGTGTACCAGGATCCCGCGGAGATCGCCGGCCGGCTCGACGAGGCGCTGCGGGGGGCCTCGCCCGGCAGCCTGCGGCTGGACCAGGCAACCCTCGCGCGGCTGATGCAGCATGCGCTGGCGGCGGCCGACGAGGCGATGGAGCATGGCGAGGTGCCGATCGGCTGCGCGATCGCCGACGGCGACGGCAACCTGGTCGGGACGGGCTACAACCGGCTGAACGGCAGCGGCGATCGCGCGGCGCACGCCGAGATCGAGGCGTTTCGCTCCGCGGGGGCGCGGCTGCCGGCGCGCGAGGCGATCCTGCTGTCGACGCTCGAGCCGTGCGTGATGTGCCTGGGCGCGGCGATGGAGACCGCGGTCGACACCGTGGTGTACGCGCTGCGCGCCGACGAAGATTCCGGCACCGGCCGGATGCAGCCGCCGGAGAGCGCGGATAACCAGATGCCGCGGATCGTCGGTGGGATCTGCGTGCCGGAGGCGCGGGCGAGGTTCGAGCGCTGGCTCGGCCGGCCGGATCGCAACCGCGATCAGGAGCCGTTCATCAAGGCGGTGCTCGCGACAACGAAGTAGCATCGCGGGTGATGCGAAAGCTGGTCGTGCTCGGGCTCGTGACGGTCATGGTGCTCGCGCTGCTCGTGCGGCGCCGGCCGCGCCCGGCGATGCACGCGGACCGCGAGGCCGCGCGGGCGGTGGCCGTCGCGCCGGTCGTCGAGGATCATGCTTCGCCCGTTCGCAAGCTATCGGTCGAGGATCGCCGCGCGCTGCGGACGCAGATCGAGACCGCGCTGCAGCTGCGGCGCGCGAGCCCCGGCAGCAAGCGCGCCGGCTCCGGCCCTGGCGACGATCCGGTGATCCCGCTCGAGCGGGTCGGCACGCAGGCCCAGGACGCGTTGCGCGCGGCGATCCCGATCCTCGCCGGCTGCTACGAGGGCAGCGCGGCGCCGAGGACCGCGCTGGCGCAGATGGTGATGATCAGCGACCCGGAGCTCGGCACGGTGATCGACACCCTGGAGATCACCGACGCCGACGGCGCGCCGATCGCCGCCGCGCTCGACGACTGCCTGCGCACCGCGATCGAGTCGCTCGCGCTGCCGCCGCTCGGCGTGCCCGGCAAGCTGCCGCTGCAGTACTCGTTTCGCTTCGACTGACGCGCGATCAGCCGCGCTCGACCGCGACGTCGGTCACGCCGCGGAGGTCGATCTCGTTGTCGCCGAGGATCGCCCCGTACTGCTCGGTCAGCGCCTGCGCCTCCTCGATGCTATCGAGCTCGATCACGCAGAACCCCGAGATCAGCTCCTTCGACTCGGCGAACGGCCCGTCGGTCCACTGCCGCTTGCCGCCGGCGACCTGCGACCGCTTGCCCGTGGCGCTGGGCGCCAGCGCGACCGACATCACCAGCACGCCCTCGCGGCGCAGCTCGTCGAGCACGCCGGCCAGCGCCGCCGGCTGCGCGCCGCTGCGCTCGAACGCGGCGTCGGCCTTCCGCAGCACGAGGCACTGCAGCGGCGCGTTCGCCGGCTTCTCCATCACCCCGAGGTGCCACGGCTCGGTCACCGCGCCGACCTCGAGCTCGCGGTCGCCGGTCGCCGCGGCGATCCGGGTCGCGATCGCGATCGCCTGATCCATCGTCGTCGTGCGGATCAGCGCGCAGCTCGCCAGCAGCTCGTTGCTGCCCTCGTACGGCCCGTGCTTCACCACCGGCCCGCCGCCCTCGAACGTCAGCCGGACCCGCTCCGCGCTCGGCCGCAGCCCGGCGCCCGCGAGCATCTTGCCCGACTTCACCAGGCCGCCGACCAGCGCGCCCATCTCCTGGACCAACCCCGGGCGCGGCGGCGTCCCTGCCTCGAGCTCCGGCGTCACCTTATGCATCATCATGAATCGCATTGCCTGCCTCCTATCATGGCGACGAACGCCGCCCGGCCAGATCGACAAGCGCGCAAAAATCTTTTCTCGAGGCCGCGAGGTGCGCCCCGCGGGCGCTGCTAGGCTGGCTCGACAGGCCATGACCGACAGCCCCCCACGCCAGCCCCGCGGCTCGACCGTCATCGAGGTGATCTACCCGCCGCACCGCGGCGCGATCGGCATGCGCGGCAGCCGGGACCCGCTGTCGTGGGAGCACACCACGGCGCCGCAGCGCTCCGAGGATGACCGCCACATCTTCGAGCTCGACATCCCCGAGGGCCACATGATCGATCTCAAGCTGGTCCGCGGCGAGGACGCCTGGGCGCAGGGCCGCAATTACTCGGTGCACGCCGGCGATCACCTGCGGCTCGAGCCGGCGTTCGATCGCACGACCTGCG
>DASWOO010000061.1:0-2092 GCA_036404335.1 Kofleriaceae bacterium | reverse complement strand
GGGCATCCGCGCGCGGGTCGCCGAGCTCGAGGCCCACGCCCTGCCCGCCGACGTCAAGATCGCGCCGTTCTACGACCGGACCGAGCTGGTCGACACCACGCTCGAGACCGTGTTCCACAACCTGCTCGAGGGCGCGATCCTGGTCTCGATCGTCCTGTTCGTGTTCCTGCTGTCGATCCGCGCGTCGCTGGTCGTGGTCGCGGTCATCCCGCTGTCGCTCGCCGCCGCGTTCATCTACCTGCACGCGCGCGGCATGTCGGCGAACCTGCTGTCGATGGGCGCGGTCGACTTCGGCATCATCGTCGATGGCGCGGTGATCCTCGTCGAGCACGTGTTCGAGCACGCCGCCGGCGACGCCTACCAGCGCAAGTCCGCCAAGGAGCGGATCGAGACGATCTTCGACGCCGCGCGCCAGGTCGGCCGCCCCACCCTGTTCTCGCTGATGATCATCGTCGCCGCGTACCTGCCGATCTTCGCGCTGCAGCGGGTCGAGGGCCGGATCTTCGCGCCGATGGCCCACACCGTGGTCAGCGCGCTGATCGGCGCGATGCTGGTCAGCTTCACCCTGGTGCCGGTCCTGTGCTTCTTCGCGCTGCGCAACCACAAGGCGGTGCGGGTCTCGCCGGTGCTCCGGGTCGCGCGCCGCGCCCACGACCCGATCCTGTTCGCGGCGATGCACAACCCGATCGCCGTGCTCGTGATCTCGCTCGGCCTCCTGCTCGGCGGCGCGGTGCTGGCGCCGCGGCTGGGCAGCGAGTTCCTGCCCGAGCTCAACGAGGGCTCGATCTACGTGACGTTCACCCTGCCGCCGACGTCGTCGCTCGACGACGGCCGCGCGCTGACGCCGAAGATCCTCGAGCGGCTGCGCGCCGGCGTGCCCGAGGTCACCGAGACCCTGTCGCAGCTCGGCCGGCCCGAGGACGGCACCGACGCCAAGCTGTTCAACAACCTCGAGGTGTTCATCAAGCTCCGGCCGATGACCCAGTGGCGCGACAGCGTGCACACGCTCGACGACATCGTCGCGCAGATGACCCGGAACCTCGGGTCGATCCCCGGCATCGAGTACAACTTCAGCCAGCCGATCCGCGACAACGTCAACGAGAACATCAGCGGCCAGCAGGGCCAGGTCGCGGTCAAGATCTACGGCGACGACGTGGGCCAGCTGCGCAAGCTCGCCGACGCCGCCGAGGCCGAGATCGCCAAGGTCCCGGGCATCGCCGATCCCGGCATCGTCAAGGCGTCGGAGTCGCCGGTGATCGCCGTGGTCCCCAACCGTAAGGCGCTCGCGCGCTGGGACCAGGACCTCGGCAGCTTCCAGAACTACATCGAGACCGCGCTGTCGGGCCACGCCGCGTCGGAGCTGTGGGACGGCGAGAAGAAGTTCGACGTCACCGTGCGGTTCCCCAAGGCGTCGCGCGAGGATCTCTCGACGATCCGCGACCTGCTCGTGCCGCTCAAGGACGGCGCGCTGATCCCGGTGTCGGCGATGGCCCGGGTCGACATGGCCGGCGGCCCGTCGGCGATCACCCGCGAGAACGGCAAGCGCTACATCGGCATCCGCGCCAACGTCCGCAACCGCGACCTGGGCTCGGTGATCGCCGACGCCCGGCAGCGGGTCGACGCGCAGGTCAAGCTGCCGGTCGGCTACGACATGACGTGGGGTGGCGAGTTCGAGAACCAGGAGCGCGCGATGAAGCGGCTCGCGCTGGTTCTGCCGCTGTCGCTGGTCCTGACGTTCATCCTGCTGTTCTCGGCGTTCGGCTCGTTCTGGGACGCGACGATCATCCTGTTCAACCTGCCGATCGCGCTGCTCGGCGGGCTCGCCGGGCTCGCCGCGGCGGAGATGACGCTGTCGGTGTCGGCGGCGGTCGGGTTCATCGCGCTGCTCGGCCAGGCCGTGCTCAACTGCGTGCTGGTGGTCAGCGCGATCCGCGCGCGGCGCGACCGCGGCGAGGACCTGTGGACCGCGACCGTCGAGGGCACCCGCGAGCGGCTGCGCGCGATCCTGGTCACCGCGCTGCTCGCGTCGCTCGGGCTCCTGCCCGCGGCGATGTCGCACGCGATCGGCAGCGAGACCCAGCGGCCGATCGCC
>DASWOO010000060.1:0-6340 GCA_036404335.1 Kofleriaceae bacterium | reverse complement strand
CCCCACAGCCCGGTGAACCGCTTGGCGACCCGCGCGCGCAGCTCGACGCGGCGCTCGCTGTAGGTCGGCTGCTGCGGGTCGTCGGCGGTGAGATAGAACGGCCGGTGGCCGGTGATCACGGCGGCGGCGAACGCGTCGAGGCCCAGGCCCGCGTCGCGCCAGCGCAGCGACGCGGTGAACCGGTGCGCCGGGATGCTCTCGAGCGCGCGGTCGTTGTCGAGGTCGCGGCCGCGGGTCAGCGCGTAGCCGAGCTCGAGGCCGAGCTTGCCGTGGGTCAGCATGGCGTTGGCGTCGAATCCGGCGGTCCGGGCGCGGCCGACGTTGCCGTAGCTGAAGCGGATCGTGCCCGAGCCGTCGTCGGGCTGGGTGATCGCGGTGATCAGGTCGTGCAGCGAGTTGTAGTAGCCGCTGGCCGAGGCCCACAGCCACGGCGTGGCCTGCCACTCGATGCCCGCCTGGGCGCTGCGCGAGGTCTCGGGCGCGAGGTCGACGTTGCCATCGACGACGTAGCCGACGCTGGGGTTCTCGAAGTGCAGCAGCTCTTCCTTGAAGCTCGGCGCGCGATAGCCGGTGCCGACGCTGCCGCGGACCACGAGGCCGGGCAGGGTCTGCCAGCGCGCGGCGAGCCGCGGCGTGACGTGGTCGCCGAACTGGCTGTCGGCGTCGAGCCGGACCGCGGGCACGGCGATCACCTCGTCGGTGCCGAGCGGCCGCCACTCGTCCTGGGCGAACACCGCGCCGCGGCTGCGCGAGCCGGGCGCCGACAGCCGATCGGAGTCGAGCGCCTCGCGCAGGAGCTCGCCGCCGACCGTGGCGCGGTGCTGGCCGACCAGCTCGCCGAGGTCGCGCACGGCCTGGGCCGAGGCCTCGATCAGGCTCTCGTGGGTGACCTGGTACTCGTCGAGCGCGTCGGACTTGCGCTGGTCGTACAGGTACTGATCCTTGTAGGTGCTGCCGTCCACGGTGAGCTGCAGCGCGGTCGCGTCGCCGTGGTAGCGGGCGATGCCCTGGCCGCCGGCGGTCTCGACCAGGTTCTGGCGGTCGAACACCGCGCCGGTCGCCATCGCGTCGACGCCGCGCAGGTCCTGGTAGCTGTAGTCGCCCGAGGCGTCGAGCCGCCAGTGCTCGGTGCGGTGGTCGGTCACGTGCGCGGTGACGCTGCGGTTGTCGTAGGAGTCGAGCGTGGTCGCGATGCCGGAAGGATCAGCCGCCGGGCCGCGGTGGATCGCCGGGCCGGCGCGGTACTCGCCGCTGATCGACGCGGCGACCTCGCCCAGGCCGCCGGCGACGCGGGCGCGGGTGTCACTGCCGACCCGGTCGTCGAGCTGGCTGGTCAGGTCGGCGGCGAGGTCGTCCTTCGGCGTGCGGGTGATGATGTTGATCACGCCACCGAGCGCGTCGGCGCCGTACAGCGCCGAGCTGGGGCCGCGGACGATCTCGATGTGATCGATGTCGGCGAGGCCGAACCGATCGAGGTCGAGGTAGCCGTCGGTCCGGCCGATCTGGCGGGCGCCGTCGACCAGGATCAGCGAGTACTGCGGGCCGAGGCCCTGGATCGTGATGCCGGTGGTGCCGGCTACGCCGCGGTCGACCCACATGCCGGGGCGCAGCGCGAGCGCCTCGCCGACGGTCTGCACGCCGGACTCCTCGAGGCGCTTGCGGTCGATGACCTCGGTCAGCACCGGCGTGGCGTCGAGCGGAGTCTCGGCGCGCGTGCCCGTGACCACGATGATCTCGCCCTCGCGGGTCGCGTCGTCGGCCGAGACCGGCGCGGTGTCGGGCGCCGGGGGCGGGGCGGGCTCGTCGGCATACGCGGGCGAGGCCAGCGCGAGCAGCGCGGCCGCCAGCAGGGCCCGGCGGTGGAAAAAGCTGCCCGTCACACCGAAGCGTTCGCGCATACGAGGAGGTAAGACAAGGACTGCGCGACTGGGTGAATGCTTCGGGTGACGGACATAACGCATGGCGTGCTTCGACGAGCGTGAAAGGTGTCCGTCGTCCTCACCGAGGCTCGCTGCCCAGGAACCTGTGCGAGCCCGGGTTTGCCGACCAGGAGTGCGGGCGACGGACATGAACGGTGGCGATGGTCAGGAGGCGATCACCGAGCGCGGCGCGCCGGCGGCGAGGATCCTTCGGTTGCAGCTCTATCGTTCCATGAGTGATATTGAAAATCATTTTCAATTCCGTGTCAAACACAATTCGCGGCGATTTTGCGTGCCGGGCGTGACCGAAATCTCGTTCGAGGTCACGCGGTGGCGACGCTGGTATTTCCGTCGACTGCCGTAAATTGCGTCGAGAACGGAATCAGGCTGTTCAAGATTCCAATGTTGGCTTGCGAGTGATTCTCGGCGCTTGACTCCTACTCGCGATGGAGCGCATCGTTTTTACAGAGGGAGTTTTATGCAGAGCCTGATTGTCGGTGATCTGCGGATCGAAGCGCTCCATGACGAGCCGCCCGGGAATGCCGGTCCGGTTCGCCTGTTGTGGAAGGGCAAGAGCAACAATCGCCATCCCGGCGAGGCGCTCGCGCCGTACTTTCGCTCGGCGCTCGCCGACGCCGCCACCAAGCGCGTGCCGCTCGAGCTGCACTTCGAGAAGCTCGAGCACTTCAACTCGTCGACGATCACCTCGATCATCCAGCTGATCCAGGACTCGCGGGCGCGCGCGGTCAAGCTGATCCTGGTCTACGACCAGGCGCTCAAGTGGCAGAAGCTGAGCTTCGACGCGCTGCGCGTGTTCGCCAAGTACGAGTTGCTCGAGCTGCGGGCGGCCTGACCATGGCCTTCAACTTCTCCATCGACCTGCCGGTGCGCAGCGAGTGGTCCAACGTCGACCTGCTGCGCACCTCGGTCCAGAATTGCTTCACCGCGATCTTCAGCGACGTCGAGGGCTGCCACTCACTGGCGATGGTCACCGGCGAGCTGATCGAGAACGCGATCAAGTACGGCGACTGGAGCGGCTCCGAGGAGCAGCGCTTCCACCTGCGGGTGTGGGGCGAGGGCCGCGCCGCGCACGTCTCGGTCGAGAACCCGGTGCAGAACGGCGACGTCAACGCCGCCGAGGTCCTGCGCACGCTCGGCTGGATGCGGCAGTTCCCGTCGAGCGGCGAGGCGTATCGCGCCAGGCTGCTCGAGGTCGCCGAGGCAGATCGCGACCCGCTGACCAGCAAACTCGGCCTGGTCCGCATCGCCTATGAAGGCAACTGCTCGCTGACCGCTGAGCTCGCGGCCGGCGTGCTGCGCGTGCAAGCGGAGTTGATGGTCTAAAGATTCGCGCGCGGTGGTCGTCCAGGTGGGGATGGGACTGATCCGCGCGAAGGGCACGCGACAGCAGATGCCGCTGATCCGGCCGGGCGACGACCCGGCGACCCGCGCTCCGGAGCTCCGCGATCCCGCGATCCGGGATCCGATCGAGGTCCTCAAGCAGTGGCCGGTATCGGCCGAGCCCGGGCCGGCGGTGCCACGCCCGACGGCGCCGCCGAGCTCGCGGCCGACCTTGCGCGCGCCGTCGTCGGGACCGCACCTCGACGAGAAGATCCGGCTCGCCCACCTGGCGCTCGATCTGTACCGCGAGCTCGAGGACGGCCAGCTCGCCGCACCGGTCGCGCCGCCGGTGGCACGCAGCCACGTGGGGGGTTGTCAGGATCCTGTCTGCCAGGCGCAGGCGAACGCGCTGCGCGGCGCGCTGGTCGAGGCCTGCCTGCTGGTCCAGCGCATGGCCTTGATCTCACCGCTACATCAGCGTGATGAAGTCGAGGATCGCTTGCGCGATTTGCTGGCCCTGATCGATCACTGACACTCAAAGAAACTCGCCGACGGCCGATGACTGCACGGGGGCGCAACATGCAGAGCTTGATCGTGGGTGATCTTCGGATCGAGGCCCTGGAGGACGGCGTGTATCCCGCGCTCCAGCTGTTGTGGAAAGGTAAGAGCAACAGCCGGCACCCGAGCGACGTGCTCGGGCCGTACTTCCGCGACGTGCTGTCGACCGCGTCCCACCGCAGGGTGCCGCTCGAGCTGCACTTCGAGAAGCTCGAGAACTTCAACTCGTCGACGATCAGCTCGATCCTCGAGCTGGTCCAGGACGCGCGCCGCCGGGCGATCAAGCTGGTGCTGGTGTACGACCCCGCGCGGACCTGGCAGCAGCTGAGCTTCGACGCGCTGCGCGGGTTCGCCAAGACCGGCGTGCTCGAGTTGCGCGCGGCGAGCCAGCCATGAGCGAGTTCAACTTCTCCATCGACCTGCCGGTGCGCAGCGAGTGGTCCAACGTCGACCTGTTGCGGACCTCGGTGCTCAACTGCTTCACCGCGATGTTCAGCGACGTCGAGGGTTGCCACTCGCTGGCGATGGTCACCGGCGAGCTGGTCGAGAACGCGATCAAGTACGGCGACTGGAGCGGCCTGGCCGGGCTCGACGATCAGCGGTTCCGGCTGCGGGTGTGGGGCGAGGGCCGGTCGGCGCACGTCTCGGTCCAGAACCCGGTGCGGCGCGGTGACGTGCACGCCGAGGAGGTGCTACGGACGATCGGCTGGCTGCGCACGTTCTCGACCACGTCCGAGGCGTATCGCGCGCGGCTCCTGCAGATCGCCTCCGGCAGCCGCGAGCCGGGCCACAGCAAGCTGGGCCTGGTCCGCATCGCCTACGAGGGCGACTGCCGGATGACCGCGGAGCTGGTCCGCGGCGTGCTGCACGTCCAGGCCGAGCTGTCGGTGTGACCGGCTAGCTGGCCCGGCCGGCGTCGACCTCGCCGAGGTACTGCAGCGCAAGCATCGTCATGTCGTCGTCCTGCCCCGCGCCGTGCGCGGCGAGCCGGGCCGTGATGCCCTCGATCACCGCGGCGGGCCCGAGCGCGGCCCGGGCGGCGAGCTCGGCGTGCACCCGGTCGAACCCGAACATGCCGCCGGGCCCGTCGTGCTCGACCACGCCGTCGGTCAGGAGCAGCATCGTGTCGCCCCGGGCCAGCTCGAAGTCGGTCTCGGGCACGAGGTCGGGCGTCACCTGATCGATCACGCCGAGCCACACGCCGGAGATGTCGATCTCCTCGACCGTGTCCTTCGCCGCCCGGTAGATCAGCGCCGGCAGATGCGCGCCGACCGCGCGGAACTTGCCGCCGCCGTCGTGCTCGATCAGCGCGAACGTCATGTACAGCCGCAGGTTCATCCGCTCGAGGTTGCGGCACAGGCAGCGGTTCATCGCCATGTACAGCTCGGCGAGCGTGGCATCGGCCCGCGACTCGAGCGTCGAGACCAGGCTGGCCCGCACCATCATCATGGTCAGGCCGGTGGTGACGCCGTGGCCCGAGACGTCGCCGACCGCGATCAGCCGTCGGCCGTTGTCGGTCTCGATCACGTCGTAGTAGTCGCCGCCGACCTCGGACGCCGGCGTCATCTGGCCGGCGAGCACGTAGCCGGGCAGGACGGGGTCGCGCGGCAGCAGCAGGGTCTGGATCTTCTGCGCGACCTCCATCTCGGCGAACAGCGCGTCGCGCGCGCCACGCAGCTCGATCCGGGCGCGGCGCTCGTCAAAGAACAGCTTGCACAGCACGCGGTTGAGCACGACGCCGATGAAGGTCAGCTCGAGCAGGTAGATCAGGTTCGAGATCACCGCCGGGTCGTGCTGGAAGAACGCGGCCACCGACGCCGCATGCAGGCGCACCGCTAGCGAGCACAGAAGCCGGTCCAGCGTGTCGGATGCCATCCCAACCGCATACGCCGCCTGGCCGGGCGGAGCCAGCATCGATCACCCGCCCGGTGCCGGCGCCCCCGCAAACCCCGTCACCGTCCCGACCCGCAGCAGGACCGGCACCCGCCCGCCATGCGACGGCAACGCCGCCAGCGCCGCGGCGAACAGCCCCGCCGGCGGTGCCCGCTTGTCCCGCAACGCCACCGCATTGGCCTCTCCCGCCGCCCGCAGATCCCGTAGCAGCTGCATCGGCTCCGCATACGCCAGCACGATCTCCTCGACATCCGCCACCGGCAGTTCGAACCCGGCCCGCTGCATCAGCCCGGCCAGGTCCCGCAACTCCGGAAACGGCGACACCCGCGGCGCCGCCCCCCCGGTCAACGCCAGCTCCGCCTCCGTCAACGCCGACCGCAACGCCCCGAGCGTCCCCAGCGCCGGAACGCTCGCCAGCAGCATCCCCCCCGGCCGCAGCGCCATGCGCAACTGGATCAAAGCGCCTGGCAGGTCGTTGACCCAGTGCAGCGACAGGCTCGCCACCACCTGGTCGTACCCCCCGGCGCCGAAGGGCAACCGCTCCTCATCCGCCACCACCACGACGCCATCGCCCATGGCCTCCGTGCGCGCCGACAGGTCGCAGCTCACCACCTCGATCCCCCGCGCGC
>DASWOO010000059.1:0-2049 GCA_036404335.1 Kofleriaceae bacterium | reverse complement strand
ATGTGACATGTCGGCGGCGAAGCCCACCCGGTGCGAAGTCGAGGCGACGTCGCTCGACGACGGTGGCGCCGGGGTCGGCGCGCTCGGCGACGCCGGCGAGCCCGGGGCGCTGCGGGTCCACGTCGGGGATTTGCTGCCCGGCGAGCGCGCCGAGATCGCGATCGATCACCGCAGCCCGCACAAGCCCGAGGCCTGGGCCCGGCTGATCCGGCGGCTCGGCCCGCCGAGCAAGGACCGGGTCGCGCCGGTATGCCCGGGGTTCGGCCGGTGCGGCGGCTGCGTGTGGCAGCACCTGGCGTACCCGGCGCAGCTCGCGGCCAAGCGCGCCCGGGTGGCCGCCGCGCTCGCCGAGGTCCCGGCCGTCGCCGCCGGGGTCGTCGCGATCGCCGAGGTCCGGCCGTCGCCCGAGCTCACCGGCTACCGCAACAAGGGCAAGTACGTCGTCGGCCAGGCCGGCGATCACCTGGTGCTCGGCGCCTACGCGCCGCGCAGCCACGAGGTCATCGACACGCTCGGCTGCCGCGTGGTCGCGCCGATCATCGACGAGGTCGCGACCTGGGTGCGCGGCGCAGCCGAGGTCGCCGGCCTGTCCGCGTACTCGGAGCGCGACCGCACCGGCGAGCTGCGCTACGTCATCGTCCGCGAGACCGCCGGCGACGTCATGGTCGTGCTCGTGGTCTCGCCGCGCACGCCGCGCGCCAAGCTCGCGCGGGTCGCGTCGACCCTGGCCAACCACCCGGCGGTGCACAGCGTGGTGTCGGTCGAGAACGACCGGCGCGACGGCGCGATCGTGCCGTCGGGCGCCAGCGCGACCGTGCTGCATGGCCACGGCCACCTCGTCGAGCCGCTCGCCGGCGTGCCGGTCGAGGTCGGCGCCGGCGAGTTCTTGCAGGTCAACCGCGCGCAGGCCACGGCGATGTACGTCCGGGTCGCCGAGCTGGCCGAGGCCCAGCCCGGCATGCAGGCGATCGACCTGTTCGCCGGGCTCGGCGGCATCGGCCTGCACCTCGCGCGCGCCGGCGCGAGCGTGATCGCCGTCGAGATCGACCGCGACGCCGTCGCTCAGCTGCGGCGCGCGGCGCAGCACGCCGGCCTGCCGCTCACCGCGATCGCGGGCGACGCCGGCGATGTCCGCGGCCAGCTCGGCGCCCGGCCCGAGGTCGTCGTGGTCAACCCGCCGCGCAAGGGCCTGTCCGCCGGCGCCCGCGCGTTCGTCGTCGAGCTCGCCGCGCCGGTCGTGATCTACGTCAGCTGTGGCCCCGAGGCACTCGGCCGCGATCTGATCGCGCTCGCCGGCTTCGGCTACACCCCCGACGCGATCGAGCCGTTCGATCTGATGCCCGGCACCGCGCAGGTCGAGACCCTGGTCAGGTTGCGCCGGCCGCCGCGCGCCCAGCGCCGCGGTCGGTGAAAAGCCGCCGCCGCTGCAAATCTTCGCGGGGAGCGGCGCCGTCAGACCCGTCTCCGCGATCCCCGGATTGATGGATCGCCGGGCGCGCCGACCCGGGAGGCCATGACGGTCGCCGAAATGATCGAGGGACCCCGCAGCGCCGGGCGCGCCGCTTCCGGACACGACGCGCTGTCGCCCGGCTATCGCGGCGTGGTCGGCGCGTCGCCGGCGATGCGCGCGCTGTTCGCGACGCTGCTGCGCCTCGAGCGCTCGGTCGCGACGGTGCTGATCGACGGCGAGTCCGGCGTGGGCAAGGAGCTGGTGTCGCGCGCGCTGCACGACGGCTCGCCGCGCGCGGCCGGCCCGCTGGTCGTGCTCAACTGCGGCGCGCTGCCGCGCGAGCTGCTCGCCAGCGAGCTGTTCGGCCACCGGCGCGGCGCGTTCACCGGCGCGCACGACAGCCGGCGCGGCGCGTTCGAGACCGCGCAGGGCGGCACGCTGTTCCTCGACGAGATCGGCGAGCTGCCGCTCGACCTGCAGCCGATGCTGCTGCGCGCGCTCGAGTCCGGCGAGATCCGCCCGGTCGGCGGCGACGTCACCCAGCGGGTCGACGTCCGGCTGATCGCCGCGACCAACCGCGATCTGGCCGACGAGGTACA
>DASWOO010000058.1:0-2883 GCA_036404335.1 Kofleriaceae bacterium | reverse complement strand
GGGTCGCGGCCCTGGGGTCGAGCACGCGCAGCAGGCGCGCCGCGGCGAGCGCGGCGAGCGCAGCCTGGTCGTCGTCGCCGTCGGCGCTCGCCATCCGCGCGACGTCGTCGAGGTGCTTGGCGGCCTCGCGCGCGTCGCCCTGCGCCAGGGTGATCGACGCCAGCGCGGCGTGGGACGGCGCGAACGTGGGCCAGCGGCCGAGCGCCTGGCGCGCGAGCTCTAGGCCGTCGAAGAACCACGCCGGCCGCGCCGACGCCAGCGCGAGCAGGCGCTCGAGCAGCAGCGGCTGATCGGGGCCGCTCGACGCCAGGAGCGCGCGGTAGCCGCGCATCGCGTCCTCGAGGTGGCCGGCGCGCAGCTGGTCGTCGACCGAGTGCATCAGATCATGGGCCGCGGCGAGCTGGTGGGTGTGCGGCCGGACGCCGAGCTCGCCGCCGCGCGTGCCGGTCGGGCCGTAGCTGATCTCGATCGCCGCGCGCGCGACGCGGATGTGGGTCAGCTCGATGTCGGTGACCGCGGGCAGGCGCCAGCCGTTGGGCGGCAGCAGCTGCCAGAGCAGGGCGCCGACCAGATCGATCTCGACGTCGCACAGGCCGCGGACGTGGGGGCGATCGGCGACGCGCTCGCCGTCGGCGGCGCCAAACAGGCCGACCAGCAGGCGATCGGCGACCACCGGGCCGGGCGTCGGCAGGTGGCCGTGGACCCGGATCGCGCTGGCGAGCGCGCGGAGCTGCGCCCCGGCGCTCATCAGGTAGACGTGGAACGACAGATCGGCGGCGGCGAGGCCGTCGGCGGCGCGGGCGCGGACCGAGACGAAGCCGTCGTTGAGCCGCGCGGACAGCTGGGTGACGCCGAGCGCCGCGAGCTGCTTCTTGACCTGCTCGACGCGATCGTCGAGCCCGGGCTGCGTGATCCGCAGCGCGAGGCCGCGCAGCCGGGTGCGCCGGCGCTGGAACCGCTCGGCGGCGGTGACGCCGGGATCGGTGCCGAGGTCGCTGACCTCGAGCTCGAGCCGGTCGACCGAGACCAGGCCGACCGCGAGATCGTCGAGCACGAGCCGGCCGATCCCTCCATGCGCCTGGAAGTGGAACGGCAGGCGCCGCGTCGTGGCGGGTACCCCGTCGAGCACTACGTCGAGGGTACCGAAAAACCGGGGCGCCGTGCACGCCGCGTGCGCGTCTTCAGTGATTGAACGCGTCGAAGTACATGCACGGATGGTAGATCGTCGGGGCCGGGTTGCCCTTGTCGTCGGTCTCGCGGATCCGGTCGGACGCCGGCTTGATCTTGCCGGCCTTGGTCAGGGTGTCGCAGCGGTCCTTGAGCCACTGGCCGAGCGCCGCCTTGCCGCGGGCCTCCTGCAGCTGCGCGAGCTCGTGGTCGGCCGTCTTGTCGAACTCCTCGACCTTGGGCTGGGCGCGGTTGACCAGCTGGACGACGACAAACGAGTCGTTGTCGCCGACGTAGATCGACTTGCCGACCTGGCCGGGCGCGAGCTCGTCGAACAGGGCGTTGGCCGCGTCCTTGGCGTTGCCCAGGCCCGACATCTTGGGCTGGCGCGGCGCGGGGCCGATGCGCTCGACGTGCGGCTTGGCGACGTTGGGCATCGGCGGCAGCACGTCGTTCGACGGGGTCAGCGACACCGGCGGGGGCGGCGGCGGGGCGGCCGGGGCCGCGGCGGAGCCGGCGGCCGAGCCAGCCGCGGGGGCAGCCGAGCCGGCCGTGGGGGCGGCCGAGCCGGCCGCGTGGGCCGGGGCAGGGGCAGGGGTTGCGGCCGGAGCCGCCGGAGCCGCGGCCGGCGCGCCGCCCGACGAGCCGTCGGCATCGGCGAACCATCCGACCGGCACGTCGACCTCGTGGGTCTCGAGCGCGCCGTGCTTGCCGCCGCTGTGGATCTGCTGCTTCTGCTGGAGCAGCTTCTGGATCTGCTCGCGCTGCTGCGGCGTCATGTTCGGGTTGTTCAGCAGGTCCTCGAGGTTCATCGGCGGCGCCGACGCGCGCTCGAACATCTGATCGAGCGTCTTGCCGCCCGACGACGCATCGGCCAGGGCCTTGAGCGCGTCGCGCTTGGCGGCTTCCTTGGCCCACGCGTCCTTGGCCAGGCTCGCGGCGATCTCGGTCTTAACCTGATCGAAGCCGAGATCTCCCTCGCGCTTGTCGACGACGGTCACCAGGTACGTGCCGCGATCGGTGCTGATCACCTTGGTCAGCTCGCCGGGCTTGAGCGCCTTGGTCGCGTCGTTGACCTCTTTATCACCGAGCGCGATCGTGTCCGCCGGCATCCAGCCGCGGTCGCCGTTGTCCTGCGGCGAGTCGTCCGACGAGTCGGCCGCGAGCTGCTTCTCGGCGTCGGCTAACTTGAGCTTGCCGGCGGCGATCTGCGCGCGCACGGCCTCGAGCTTGGTCTTGGCGACGTCGAGCGGCAAGCCGCGCGGGTTCTCGGCGGTGTTGCTCGCCGGCTTCTTGCCGTCGGCGGCCTTGTCGTCCTTCTTGTCCTTGTCCGCCTTGTCGTCCTTCTTGTCGTCCGGCTTGGCCGGCGCGAGCGGGAACGCCTTGGGGATGAAGATCTCGCGGATCGCCAGCTGCGGCTTCACGCCCTTGTACAGCGCGGTGTCGGCCTTGTAGCGGGCCTCGATTTCGGCGGCGTGGCCGTCGAGGTAGCGCTTGATGTCGGCGTCGCCGAGGTGCATCACCGCGCGGTAGTTGTTCGGATCGAACGCGACCACGTCGTAGGTCACGGTGTCGTTGGTATAGAGGTAGTCGGCGAGCGCCTCGTCGCGCGACACCCGCACGCCGTTGCGGATCAGCTCCGCCATCAGCGCGGCCTGCATGCTGCGCTTTTGCTCCTGGCGGTAGCTGCCGGGCGAGACGTTGAGCGAGCCGACC
>DASWOO010000057.1:0-6619 GCA_036404335.1 Kofleriaceae bacterium | reverse complement strand
TACCTCGATGGCTACAACGCCACGGCGCCGACGTTCGCGGCCGCGCCCGAGGATGTCCGGAACAAGGTGGTCGGCGAGGCCAAGACCGTCCTCGAGGCGATCTATCTCGGCAGCTGCTTGCTCAACGGCCTCGCGGGCGTCACCGCCGACACCGGCGTCAAGCCGGCCGGCATGACCTGCCACGCGATCGGCAACAACCTGTTCAACGGCGACATGCAGACGCTGACCCAGGCGTCGAAGGACGCCGCGGGGCACTACGCCGACACCGTGTTCGCGCAGTTCATCCCGGACGTGCTGCGCATCGACACCGCGGTCGCGACCAGCAACTACCTGTCGCTGTGCGGCGGCGCGACGGGCCCGCTGCTGTGCGGCGGTCGCTGGCTGACCGACGATGTCGTCGACATCACGTACAACTACCTGATCAACGGCGCGAACAACTACCTGCACCCCGAGAACAACGGCACCGCGCTGGGCCAGCAGCTGATCGCGCTGTCGAGCGACGGCGTCGTGTACTCGAAGACCGCGGCCAAGAACAGCGACAGCCTGCAGACCCCGGTCGCGGCCAACACGCAGCAGGGCCACCCGGACGTGTCGACCACGTTCCCGTACTCGGCCCCGCCGTTCTGATCGCAACGCTGTGACCGCCAGCGCGTAGCGGCGATCTCTCCCGCGTGCTAACAGCGGGAAGATGACCCGAAACCTGGTGCTCGTCCGTCACGGCGAGACCGCCTGGAACCGCGAAGGCAGGTTCCAGGGCCACACCGACATCCCGCTGAGCGACATCGGACGGGCGCAGGCCCGGACGCTGCGCGCCCGGCTCGAGTCGGCGGGGCACCGGCATCTGTTCGACGACGCCTCCACCGCGGTGCTGACGTCGGACCTGAAGCGCGCCCGCGAGACCGCCGAGATCGCCTTTGGTGGTAGCGGCCGGGCGCTGCACGTGCGGCGCGAGCTGCGCGAGTTTTGCTACGGCGTGTTCGAGGGGTTCACGCGGGTCGAGATCGACGAGCGGTTCCCCGGCGCGATGGCCGAGTGGCTGCGCGGCGACCCCGGGTTCGCGATCCAGGGCGGCGAGAGCCGCGCCGCGGTCCATGCCCGGACCCAGGGCGCGGTCCGCGCGTTCCTGACCGAGGTCGCGCACCCCAACGTCGTGGTCGTCGCCCACGGCGGCGTGCTGCGCCAGCTGCTGCTCGCGTGCTTCACCGATCGCAGCGACGTCGGCGGCCTGGGCTTCGGCAACACCGCGGCCCACCTGGTCGAGGTCGACGACGCGCGCTGGACCTACCGCGGCTTGCTGTAGCCGGGGCGGGATCTGCTCGACTCGCCGCGGGCGCGCGGGTGTGGCAAGCCGGGTGGGTGAGGAAGGAACGCGTCATCACGTTCATGGATGCCGACGACAACACCCTGCTCGTCCGGCTCGCGCACGAGCGCGTGCAGCTCGCGGTCATCGATAGCCGGCCGGCGCTCGAGGGCGGTGAGCTGCGCGCGTTTGCCAGCGCGCTGTTCCGGGCGTACGTCGCGCCGCCGCTGGCGAGCCAGCTCGCGGAGGCGGCGAGCCAGCTCGCGGCGCTCGAGGCCGGGCCGGGCCTGGCGGCGGCGCAGCGCGCCCAGCTCGCGGCGGCGCGCCGGGCGATCGAGGCGGTGCAGGGATCGCTGGCCGAGGCCGAGCCGGCGGAGCCGGGCCATCAGCGCGCGCCGGCCTGGCTCGATCCGGCCTGCGCGCCGGCCAGGGATCCGGCCTGCGCGCCGGCCCGGGCAAAGCGCCGCAAGCCGCGCACGTTCCGCGCGAGCGACGGCGAGCTGCTCGACTGGGGCTGGACGCGGATCGCCGCGTAGCGCGCCTCGCTACATCTTGGCCTTGTCGCCGGCGGTGATGCGAACCAGCGAGGCGGGCTTCAACCGGCGCTTGATGACCGCGTTGGTCTGGTCGAGGGTCAACGCGGTGATCGCCGCGTTGCGCTTGGCCCAGAACGCCAGGGTGCGGCCGGTGTAGAGCCCGTCGTGCAAACGGTCGAGCACGAACCCGTCGCTGGTCAGGTTGCGGTCGAAGTCGGAGACCAGGCCCTGCTTGGCGGTGGCGAGCTCGCCGGCGGTGATGCCGTGATCGACCAGGCCGGCGATCACCTCGACCGCCGCGGCCATCGCCTTCTTGACGTTCTGCGGCGCGCAGCCGGCGGCCGCCAGCCACGAGCCGGCCGCGTCGAACGCGTCGAGCCGCAGCGCCGAGAACGAGAAGTACGACAGGCCGTCCTTCTGGCGCAGCCGGGCGGTCAGCCGCGACGCGAACCCGCCGCCGCCGAGCATGAAGTCGCCGACCGCCATCGCCGGCGCGTCGGCGTCGTCGTCCTTGAAGTCGGCGCCCTGGGCGAGCGCGATCACCGAGTTGGCCTTATCGGCGAAGTCGAGCAGCTGCTCGGCGCCGCTGGTCACCGCCAGCTTGCGCTCGATCCGCTTGAACGGCTTGCGCGACGCCCAGCTGCCCCAGGTGCGCTCGATCCACGGCGACACCGCCGGATCGACATCGCCGACGATCGTCAGCTGCGCCGCGCTGGTCCCGAGCATCGCCGCCAGCTTGCGCAGGTCGGCGGCCTTGAGCGCCTTGACCCCGGTGATCTGCTCCTCGGTGGTCGGCAGGTAGCGCGGGTGGCTCGCCGGGTACGGCGACAGCGCGCGGTTGACCGCGAGGAACGCCTGGACCTGCGGCGCCGACTTCTGATCGTCGAGCGCGGTCAGCTGCTCCTTGACCATGATGTCGAGCTGGTCCTGCGGGAACGCCGGCTGGCGCAGCACCTCGTCGACCAGGGCGAGCACGGCGGCCAGGTGCTCGCGCGTGGTCTGGATCGACACGTCGAGCTTGCCGACCTCGCTGGTCCCGAGCTGGACCTGGGCCTCGAGCAGGTCCCACTGATCCTGCAGCTGCTGGTAGGTGTGCAGCTTGCTACCGCGGCCGAGCGCCTCGCCGAGCAGCATCGCGGCGACCCGGTTGCTCGTCCCGGTCAGCTCGGCCTCGCTGCCGTAGCGCAGGGTCAGCTTGGCGCGGACGACGTGGCCGCGGGTCTGCTTGGCCAGCACGGCGAGCTTCATGCCGTCGGCCAGGGTCGTGCGCTGCGTGCGGTGCTCGATGTTGTCGACCGTGGCGTCGAACTTCTCGCCCTCGGCCTCGGCCGGCTTGCCTCGGTAGTCGCCGACGATCTTGCCGACGTCCGGCGTGTCCTGCTGCGGCGCGCGCTCGGGGGTCTTGCTCGGGGTGTACACGCCGAGCGTGCGGTTGGACGGCAGCAGGTACGCCGCCGCGACCCGCTGGATGTCCGCGGTGGTCAGCCGCTCGATCTGATCGCGGTGGACGAAGAACAGCCGCCAGTCGCCGGCGGCGATGAACTCCGAGATCGCGATGCCGAGCGACTGGCTGTTGGCGAAGGTCTGCTTGAACTGCTTCTTGGCCTTGGCCTTGAAGCGCGCCAGCTCCTCGTCGAGGACCTTGGTCTTCGCGAGGCCCTCGACCACCGCGAGCAGCTTGACGCGCACCGCGTCGATCGACTTGCCAGCCGGCACGCTCGCCGAGATCTCGATCAGGCCCGGGTCGTGGAGCGGCAGCGCCGACGCGTTGACCGACGACGCCAGGCCGGGCTTGACCAGCGCCTGGTACAGCCGGCCCGACGGCTCGGCGGTCAGGATGTCGCCGAGCGCGTCGACCGCGGCGTAGTCCGGGTCGGCCGCGGCGGAGATGTGATACGCTAGGCCGATCGCCTGGACGTCGCCGTTGCGGCGCAGCTGAACCTGGCGCTCGCCGTCCTGCACCGGCTCGGTGGTGTAGGTCGGCTCGAGCGCGACGGCCGGCCGCGGCGTGCCGCCGAAGCTCCGGGTGATCTGCGCCAGGGTCGCCGCGGGATCGAGCTTGCCGGCGACGAGCAGGATCGCGTTATCCGGCCGGTAGTACTTCTTGTAGAACCGCTTGAGCGACGTCGCCGGCACCTTCTCGATGTCCGAGCGCGAGCCGATCGTCGACTTGCCGTAGTTGTGCCAGAGGTACGCCGTCGACCACATCCGCTCCGACAGCACCTGCTCGGGCCGGCTCTCGCCGATCTCGAACTCGTTGCGCACGACCGAGAACTCCTTGTTCAGGTCGTCCTGCGCGATGTTCGAGTTGATCATCCGGTCGGCTTCCATGTCGAGCGCCCAGGCCAGGTTGTCGCCCTTGGCCTGCATCTGCTCGAAGTAGTTGGTGCGATCGAACCAGGTGGTCGCGTTGTTGGACGCGCCGCGCTGCTTGAGCTCCTCCCACACCGCCGGGTGGCGCGGCGTGCCCTTGAACATCATGTGCTCGAGCAGGTGGGCCATGCCGGTCTCGCCGTAGCCCTCCATGCGCGAGCCGACCAGGTACGTGATGTTGACGACAAAGCTGTCCCGCGACGGATCGGGGAACAGCAGCACGCGCATGCCGTTGGCCAGCTCGTACTCGGTGATGCCCTCGACCGAGGTCACCAGCCGTGGCGCGCTGGCCCGCCGCGGCGCGGGCGCGACGGCGGGGGTCACGCGCGGCGCGGGCTTGGGTTGGGCGACGGCAACAGAGGTCAGGGCAAGGAGGCAGAGCGAGGCGCGGCTGAGCACGCCCTCGTTATATCGCGCGCTACCCCTTCACGCACACGATCTGCTTCAGCGTGTAGACCACGTCGACCAGGTCGGCCTGCGCCGCCATCACGTCGTCGATCGCCTTGTACGCGCCCGGGGTCTCGTCGATCACGTCCTCGTCCTTACGGCACTCGACGCCCGCGGTCGCGGCCGCGTGGTCGGCGAGCGAGAACAGCTTCTTGGCCTTGGTCCGGCTCATCGCCCGGCCCGCGCCGTGGCTGCACGAGCAGAAGCTCTCCGGGTTACCCTTGCCGCGGACGATGAACGACTTGGCGCCCATGCTGCCCGGGATGATCCCGAGCTCACCCTCGCGCGCGCGCACCGCGCCCTTGCGGGTCACGACCACGTTCTCGCCGTAGTGGCGCTCGCGCGAGATGTAGTTGTGGTGGCAGTTGATCGCCTCGAGGTGCGCGTCGAACTCCGGGAGCGTGCCGAGCTGGCGCAGCGCGTCGATGGTGTTCTTCATCATCAGCTCGCGGTTGATCCGCGCGTAGCGCTGCGCCCACTCGACCGCGTGCACGTAGTCGCCGAACAGCTCGCTCCCCTCGGGCAGGTACGCCAGGTCGGCGTCCGGCAGCTGGATGAACCAGCGCCGCATGTCGGCCTTGGCGCGCTCGATGAAGTACGTGCCGATCCGGTTCCCCACGCCGCGCGAGCCCGAGTGCAGCATCACCCACACCGCGCCGGCCTCGTCGAGGCAGATCTCGATGAAGTGGTTGCCCGTGCCGAGCGTCCCCAGCTGGGCGACGCGCTGCGCGATGCCGGCGCTCTGGTGCTTGGCGATGAACAGGTCGTAGTCGGCCGCGAGCTCGGCGTACGCCGCCGCGTGGTGATCGGGGACCTGGCCCCACGCGCCGCGATCGTTCTTGCCGCCGTGATCGGTCCGGCCGTGCGGCACGGCCGCCTCGATCGCCAGGCGCAGGGGCTTGAGATCATCGGGCAGCTGGTCGGCGCGCAGCGAGGTCTTGACCGCCATCATGCCGCAGCCGATATCCACGCCGACCGCCGCCGGGATCACCGCGCGCTTGCAGGCGATCACGCTCCCGATCGTCGCGCCGAGGCCGGCGTGCACGTCGGGCATGACGGCGATCCACTTGTGGACGAAGGGCAGGGTCGCGACCTTGCGGAGCTGGGTCTGCGCCTCGGCCTCGAACAGCACGCCGCGCGTCCACGACTTGATCGGCACGTGGTCGGTCGACATCACCTGGTACGGAAGCTCGGGCTTGGTCTCGTTCGTCAGCATGTCGAGGGCTTGTGCAGCCGTCGGGCCGAGCCGCGGCACGAGTGATTCTTGGTAGTTATCAATCCAGGCACGCGATGAAAAAATAAGTCCTATCCGCTAGGATAAGACCATGGTAGCCAAGCCCAAGGTGGTGATCGGCCTGGTCGGGACCACGCTCGATATCGGGCGCCGGGCCGATCGGTGGACGCGGTGGCGGCCGACGGTCTCGGTCTGCCAGCACCCGGAGTTCGCGGTCGCGCGGTTCGACCTGCTGGCCCAGCGGCGGGGCAGTCAGCTCGCCGGTCACCTCGCCGAGGACATCCACGAGGTGTCGCCGGCCACGACCGTGCGCCACCACGAGATCGAGCTTGCCGACGCGTGGGACTTTGCCGAGGTCTACACGACCCTGGGCGACTTCGCCGACAGCTACGCGTGGCGCCCCGATCGCGAGGACTACTACGCCCACATCACGACCGGCACCCACGTCGCGCAGATCTGCCTGTTCCTGCTGTGCGAGACCCGGGCGATCCCGGCGCGGCTGCTGCAGTCGTCGCCGACGCCGCGCGCAGAGCGGCTGGCCGACCCCGAGGCGCCCCACGTCGGCCGGCTCAACGTCATCGACCTCGAGCTCGCCAAGTACGACCGGCTCGCCGCCCGGTTCCGCGCGCGCCAGCACCAGGGCGCGTCGCTGCTCAAGGCCGGGATCGAGACCCGCAACGCCGCGTTCAACCGGCTGATCGACGAGCTCGAGCGGGTGGCGACCCGGTC
>DASWOO010000056.1:0-4335 GCA_036404335.1 Kofleriaceae bacterium | reverse complement strand
GACACGAGGAAGCTCGCGACGTCGTCGGGCGTCATCATCTTGCTGCGATCGAACTCGGGCCGATCGTCCCAGATCGGCGTGTCGGTCGCGCCGGGCAGGAGGCTGGTGACGCGCACCCCATGCGGCCGCGCCTCCTCGGCGAGCACGCGCATCAGCCCGAGCTGGCCGGCCTTGGCCGCGGTGTAGCCGCCGCACGTCGGGAACGCGCGGTGCGCGACGTGCGAGCAGATCGCGACGATGTGGCCGCTGCGCCGCGGCTGCATCTGCCGCAGGGCCTCGCGCGCGCACAGGAACGTCCCGACGACGTGGACGTCGAGCATCGCCCGCAGCTCGGCCGCGCGCGCGTCCGCCACCGGCGCGAACGTGCCGGTGCCCGCCGAGCACACCACCAGATCGAGCGCGCCGAGCTCGGCGAACCGCGCGGCGACCGCGGCCTCGTCGGTGACGTCGAGCCGGGCCTCGACGACCTCGCCCGCGGCCGGCACCCGGGCGGCGCCCGCCGCGAACCGCCGCGCCGTCGACACCACCGCCGCGCCCTCGTCCGCCAGCGCCCGCGCGCACGCCGCGCCGATGCCGCTCGAGCCGCCGGTGACCAGCGCGCGCTTTCCGATCCATCGCTTCATGGCGCGATTGTAGCCGCGACTCAGCCCGCGAACGCGGCGAGCGAGCCGCCGGCCCACGCCGCGCGGATCACGGCGACGCCGGTTGCGCCGGCGGCGCGCGCCTCGCGGGCCCGGTCGGGCGAGTCGATCCCGCCGACGGCGATCACCGCGCCCTCGCGGCCGACCGCCAGCGCCGCGGGCCCCAGCGCCGGCGCGCCGGGCTTGGACGGCGTCGGCCAGATCGGGCCGAGCTGCACCAGATCGGCGCCGGCGCGCCACGCCTGGCGGACGATCGCGGCGGCGTCACCGCCGGTGGCGTGGCGCGAGCAGCCGATCGCCAGCGCCGGCGCGAGCGGCCTCACGCCCTCGATCGCCAGGCCGCGCTCGGGCAGGTGGACCCCGGCCGCGCCGGCCGCGAGCGCGACGTCCAGCCGATCGTTGACGAACACCACGCCGCACGCCGCCTGCGCCGCCCGGACCAGCGCGAGCAGCGCGCCGCCGTCTAGGTCCTTCTCGCGGACCTGCACGGCCACGCGGCCGTCCGGGCAGCCCGCGACCGCGCGCGCGATCGCCGCGCCGAACGCCGCGGCGATCGCCTGCCACGCGCCGCGCTCGAGCACCGCCGGCGCGACCATCTGCCGCCGGTCGGTGATCGCGACGACCCGGACGTCGGGTCGCATCACTCGATCAGCTGGGTGGTCGGCGACGACGCGTTGGCGTAGTCGCGGCGCGGCATCCGGCCGGCGAGGAACGCCTTGCGCCCGCCGTCGACCGCGAGCCGCATCGCCTCGGCCATCAGCACCGGCTTCCTGGCGCCGGCGATGCCGGTGTTCATCAGCACCGCGGTGCAGCCGAGCTCCATCGCGATCGCCGCGTCCGACGCCGTGCCAACGCCGGCGTCGACGATCACCGGGACCTCGAGGTTCTCGATGATCAGCCGGATGTTGTGCGGGTTGCGGATGCCCAGGCCGGAGCCGATCGGCGCCGCCAGCGGCATCACCGCGAGGCAGCCGGCGTCCTGCAGCCGCTTGCACGTCACCAGGTCGTCGGAGCAGTAGGGCAGGACCTTGAAGCCGTCCTTGACCAGGCGGATCGCGGCCTCGACCGTCGCCGTGTTGTCCGGGAACAGCGTCTTGGGGTCGCCGATGACCTCGAGCTTGACCAGCTCGTCCATGCCCAGCTCGCGCGCGAGGTGCAGCGTGCGGATCGCCTCGTCGGCGGTGTAGCAGCCGGCGGTGTTGGGCAGCAGCACGTACTTCGTGCGGTCGATCGCGTCGAGCACCGTCTGCTTGCTCGACAGATCCACGCGGCGCAGCGCGACGGTCACGATCTCCGCGCCCGACGCGGCGAGCGCCTCGCGGGTCTCGTCGTTGCTGGCGTACTTACCGGTGCCGACGATGATCCGCGAACGGAACGCCTTGGCGCCGAGGGTCCAGGTATCGCTCATATAGATCAGCCTCCTCCGACGAAGGTGACGACCTCGAGGCGGTCGCCGGCGGCGAGCTCGGTCGAGGCGTGCTGGGCGCGAGGAACGACCTCGCGGTTGCGTTCGACCGCGACCGGCTTGCCGGCGAGCCCGAGCTCGCCGATGAGGCTGGCGACGGTGGTGCCCTGGTTCACTGTCCGGGGCTGTCCATTGATGACCACGTCGATGCTGGCCGACATCGAGCCGAAGGTAGCATCACCACCCTGAGGTGGCTCGCCCCAGGCCAGAACTCCTCTCAAACCCTATGACGCACCGGGACATCGGTAATCACCATGACATCTGGAGGCTAATCTACATGTAGGTGTGAAGATACAGTCACACCCCCTGTTGGTACGACATACAGCAAGTGACTGAAATCGCGTTACGCCGTCGAGATCGCGCGTCCAGGCACACCATTTGTAGAGAAGTGAACCTCGGTAGGTCGTCACCCCCAGGAGCTTGGTCTTATGACGCTAGGAATCGCACGCCCGATGATGTCTCCCGCTTCCATGCCCACGCTGCGGGCGTTAGACCCGCGCAACGGAGGCGAGGACCCCGCTCGGATCCGGGCGACGATCGCGCGAGCGCCGCTGTTTGCCCAGCTCCCGATCACCGCGATCGAGGACCTGACGGGGCGCGTGACGGTCCGCAAGGTGCCGGTGGGCTCGGCGGTCGTCGCGCAGGACGAGCCGGGTGACGCGATGTTCGTGATCATGTCGGGCCGCGTCAAGGTCGTGATCTTCGGCGAGAGCGGCCGTGAGGTCACCCTGTCGCTGCTCCGGGTGGGGGATTCGTTCGGTGAGATGTCGCTGTTCGACAACGCGCCGCGCTCGGCCCACTGCCTGGCGATCGAGCCGACGACCCTGCTGGTCCTGTCGCGCGACGACCTGATGCGCCACATCCAGCAGCACGCGCGGACCGCGATGAACCTGCTCGGCGAGATGGCCCGCCGGCTGCGCCGCGCCGACGAGACGATCGCCCAGCTTGCGCTGTGTGACGTCAACGAGCGGCTGATCCACCGCCTGGTCGGCCTGGCCCGCGAAGAGGGTGCGTCGGGCCCCGACGGCCTGGTCGTGCGCCGCCGGCCGACCCAGCAGGAGCTGGCCAACATGATCGGCAGCTGCCGTGAGACGATCTCGCGCGCGTTCAACCAGCTGGCGCGCGACGGCCTGATCATCCCGCGCGGCCGGTCGCTGGTGGTGACGCCGGCCCTCATCGAGCGCGCCGAGAAGAAGACCAAGGCGGCGTGATCGTTGCCTAGGCCGGGCTTGACACGCATCGCGATCCGATGCGTGATGCCCGGATGCAGTCGTCGACGATGATCCGGCGCACCCGCGTCGAAGTCGATCTGGCTGCGATCATCGCCAACGCGCGCGCGCTGCGGGCGGTGACCGGCACCGACGTGTGCGCCGTGGTCAAGGCCGATGGCTACGGCCACGGCGCGATCGCGGTCGCGCGGGCGCTGGGCGCGGCGCGCGCCGTCGCCGGGTTCGCGGTCAGCCTGGTCGAGGAGGGCGTGGCCCTGCGCGACGCTGGGGTCACCGGACCCGTGCTCGTGCTCGGCCCCAGCCAGCACGGCGGCGAGGACGACATGGTGATGGCCGGGTTGACCCCGGTGATCGGCTGCGCCGAGGATCTGCCGCTGCTCGCTGCCGTCGCGCGCCGCCGCGGGCTGCGCATCGATGCCCATCTCAAGGTGGACACCGGCATGGGCCGGCTCGGCGTGATGCCGGCGGAGGCGCCCGAGCTCGCGGTCGAGGCCGGGCGCGCCGGGGTGGCCATCGTCGGGCTGATGACCCACTTCGCGTGCGCCGACTCCGACGAGCCGGCCGATCCGGAGTCGATGACCCGGTGGCAGCTGCGCCGGTTCCACGAGGCGGACCGCGCGGTGACCGCGGCCGGCGCGCCGCTCCGCGTGCGACACACCGCCAACAGCAGCGGCGCCCTGGTGTTTCCCGAGGCAAGGTTGGATCTGGTGCGCACCGGGATCGCGATCTACGGCAACGGCCGGTGGCCGGCGGACCCGGTCGTCCACCAGTCGGCGATGCGGCTGGTCACCGAGGTCGCGCAGCTGCGGACGATCGCCGTCGGCGACAGCGTCGGCTACGGCGCGACCTGGCGGGCCGAGCGCCCGACCCGGGTCGCCGTGCTGCCGCTGGGCTACGCCGACGGCCTGCCGCGCCGGGCGAGCGGCCGGGCGTTCGTCGCGATCCGCGGCGCCCGGGTGCCGCTGATCGGCGTGATCAGCATGGACATCGCGATCGCCGA